>JBLIRP010000017.1:0-49939 GCA_049472355.1 bacterium
TAGACAGGGTGATACGCCGCGGATGGAACCCGAAGCGATCCGGATCGATGAGGCTTGTTACTGCATGAATGGTCTGATCGTAATTGTCGAGGGGCTCGCCCATGCCCATAAGCACGATATTGGTCACCCGTTCCTGTTTCGCGGACCTCATCACCTCCAGCACCTGATCGCTGATTTCATGGTGCTGAAGGGAACGCTGAAATCCGATCGTCCCGGTCACGCAGAATTTACAGCCCTGCCTGCAGCCCGACTGGGTGGATAGACAGAGGGTGAGGCGATCCCCCTCCCTGATGGCGACGGTCTCAATCAGTGCCTCGTCGTGGAGGGAAAAGAGAAATTTCCGGGTCCCGTCCCGTGACTGTCGGATCTCCCGGCAATGCAATGAGGAGAGGGTACAATGCCCCTTCAGCCTGTCGCGCAGGTCAATGGGGAGTGTGTGCATTTCATCAAAGGAACAAACCCCCCGCCGGTATAAACAGTGGTGCACCTGACGTGTCCGGAACGGCGGCTGGCCCCATGATGCAAACAATGTGGTAAGCTCGTCTGCGGTTAATGCGGTGATACATCTCATGTAATCATTACTATAGCACCGCATGAGCGGAAAGGTCAAAGTGCCTGCCGGCAGCGACGGCAGGCCCTCAAATATGCCTATAGGAAAAGAGAATCAGATAACCGCCGCAGCAATCAGTTCGAGAGAGAACGTCCCCGACTCTTGCGGCGTGGTATTGGGGAGCTTGTAGATATCGTAATACCCCTGCATGGTGGTCGGCGTGGGGAGCGGCGCCGTTATGGTAATCGCATAGCTCACGGTTGGATCCTGGCCGGTGAGCTGTACAAAGGTGGCGGTTCCTGACCCAAATACATTAAAAATGCCGGCGAAGGTATTATTCCCGATCAATTGCGCCGTACCGCTAAGGCTGCCGGTCAATGGGTCCTCCTTGAGATTCATCACCATGGTGCCGAAAAGGAAGCCAAGATTCCACTGACCTATCCATGTGCCTGCCTGCTCCGCAACAAACGGATTATCCAGCGCTGCTGTGCTGAGGGGATTGGAGCCGAGCCCGGTCAGAAGCGAGCCGAGCCCGGTCAGGGAATTGAGCCCATACAGGCCGCCTTGACCGAGAAGGCCGAGCATTCCGCCAAGACCGTAAAGGTTGCCCGTGCCATAGAGCCCGTAGAGCCCACCCATGCCGTAAAGCCCACCGTAGTAGCCGCCGTAGAGCCCGCCATACATGCCATAGAGGCCACCATACAGCCCGCCCATGCCGTAGAGCCCGCCCATACCATAAAGCCCATACAGCCCGCCCATGCCGTAGAGCCCGGAGAGCCCCCCAAGACCGGAGAGCCCAAAACCGCCAAGGCTTGTGGTCAGATTGTAGATGCCGCCAAATCCGTATGGATTCAAAAGGTTTTTCATCAATCCCGAGCTGTAAAGGGGATTCGATACGCTCGACAGGGCATAGATGGAGGACATGCCGTAATATGCATGCCCAGCACCGGGGCTCCACAATCCAATCATCCCGAATCCGATGACCGTGGCAACGATCAGCGGAATAATCCTTGCATAACAGTGCCGTTTCATCCCTAACCCTCCTTCATCTCCTAACCATAGATTTTATGAAAATAACCAATCAGGATATCCGGATTGTATTGTTTTTTTTATATCCCAACGGTGTATTTTCGATATTTTAAATACTATAAAGCAAGAATGGTGCCGCATTAAAAAAGGGGTTGGTCCCCCCCCGTTCGATACCTCTCGAGGAAGGCCAACCCCTCATATAAACCATAACGCCTGAGGCTATATGTTCCTTTTGATTAAATGACCGGGGCTATCAGCCCAAGGTCGATCGTCCCGGATTCCGTCACCGTGCCGCCACTGCTCAGGTTGATCAGATTATAGGTACCGGTCATATGATCAGGGGCGATCAGGATCCCAATGATCTGGAGTTCAAAGGTCATTCCGCCGAGCCCGGTCGCGGTGCCGCTCACAATGACCTGGGAATTGAGCGCCTGCCCGGCCACCTCGACAAGGGCACTCAATGTCGGGTTGCCGAGCAGTTGTGCGGTTCCGATGATACCCAGGAGTGGATCCTCGATCAGATTCATGCTCATCTGGCCTCCCAGAAGGCCATTCGACCACGTTCCCAGCCAGGTCCCTGCCTGCTCTGCAATGAACAGGGGAATCAACGGGAGGATCGCGGATGCGGTTGCCGTCGGCGCCGGGGTGATGGTTGCGGTTGACGGGGATGTCATGAGGCTGGACAGCAGGCCTCCCATGCCCCCCATGCCATACAGGCCGCCGAGCATCCCGAGTCCGCCGAGACCGGTGAGTGCCCCCAGGCCGCCAAGGCCGCTGAGGCCGCTGAGGGCACCAAGCCCGCCAAGGCCGCCAAGGCCGTATAAACCACCCATCATGCCATACAGCCCGCCGTACATTCCAAGGCCGCTAAGACCGCCAAGGCCGTATAACCCGCCCATCATGCCGTACAGCCCGCCGTACATTCCAAGGCCATAAAGGCCGCCAAGCCCGTAAATGCTTCTCAGGCCATAGAGCCCGCTCAGGCCCGAAAGCCCGCCGAGGCCGCCGAGGCCGTAGAGCCCGCCGAGGCCATAAAGGCCGCCGAGACCGGAGAGGCCGAACATACCGTAATAGGCATGTGAAAGTGATTCCAAGAAAAGAATCAGCAAGGCAATAAATAACACCACTACCAAGAGCCTACCTAACCACGAAGAATTCATCGTACTACTCCTTGTCGCGATCCTGAATAATCAACCCTCTTTCTTTATGGATCTTTCTTGTTCGGTAAGGGACACCACGTCCGATTCCCAATCAATGGATCTTTAACGCAAAAAAATCCGTAACAATGGCCGTCATATCACCTCCTTACGCATTCAAGGACTTCCAAAAATACTGCCCATCAAATAACGAGGAAAATTGTATTGTCTGGGATGGAAAGCATATGTATTGTCTGTAATCAATTTTGCAATCGTTATGCCATCAGGTGGGTGAATGACGGAGTGTTTGCGTATCCATGTATCCCACGAGGCCGTAAATAGTAACTGCTTAGAAATAAATAAAAAATGACTAATACTTTTATATTATTTCTAATAAAGTCTTTGTCTTATGGCAGATAATAACCGTATTGCATGATGATGCAGACATAGGATTTATGAAAATATAAGAATTTTTTATGATTTTGACTTGTTCTCGTATGTAAGGGGTTAAAAAGCGGGAACAAACGGTCCTCTACGCTATTTAAAACCACCTCCACCCTGAATTATTTGATGGCCATGGATATCTCCGGGCGGAGAAGGTCGATGGAAATGGAGACATGGAGGGTATCCCCCGAACAAAGACGCCGCTGAATGGCATATATCCGGGCATTGTCCAAGGTCCCTGTTGAAGGCCCTGCAAACGAGCGGGATAGGCCCCCATGGCCCCGAAGGGGGATGCACGGTATGAGGTGGGATTGAAGGGAACATACTGGATGACCGACTGTTTCATCCAGGGGGATCCCTGATACATGCCCACAACCCCTTCCCATGAAGGGGAGTACGCAAGGGGAGTACTCCCGGCGCTCACATACGCCCCATAGGGAGCAGAAAATGGGGGGAGAAGGGGCTGGAGCGGAGATACCGATGCCGCAGTGGCAATCACCGGTAATGACGCGAGCGCTGCGGCAGCATCAACAAGACCCGCCCCGAAGTATTGATCCCACCCGACTGCACCGATGTCTCGCGCAGTGCTTACCAATGTGGATTGTATCAAATCGGGACCGAGCGCCCCCCCTGTTGCTGCGACGATCAAGGCGGCCACCCCTGTTACATGGGCCGCTGCGCAGGATGTTCCCTGAAAGATATAGTAGTCGAATGTCTGAAGGTCAATGCCGTTATGGGTCTGCTGGACAATCCCGTCGGGCTTGCCATCCAGATTTTGATCATAGGCCAGGCTCCCCCCCGGTGCACAGATATCGATGTCCGATCCGTAATTCGAATAGAATGCCAATGTCTGATCGTATTTGATGGCGCTGACGCTGATGCACTCTGGGTAGGAAGAGGGATAATGGGGCGCTGAGGAGGCGCCGTTCCCTGCAGAGCACACCATGGTCACCTTGTTGAGATTCGCATAGGTTACCGCCTCTTCAAGGGTAAGGGAGGAGATAACGGTACCGAAACTCGTATTTATGATCTGTGCGCCGTTATCCACGGCAAAGTAGATCCCCGCAACCACATCATCAAGGAGCCCGTTGCTGTTTTCATCCAGGACCTTTATCGGCATAATGCTGCACCCAAAGGCCACCCCTGCGCATCCGAGGAGATTGTTGGTCGTTTGGGCGATGGTGCCGGTAATATGCGTACCGTGCCCATGGTCGTCGTCAGGGTAAGGATCATCATTGACAAAGTCCCATCCCGGAAGGATGGCGGTCCCTGCAAGGTCCGGTGCCTGGGCATAGGGGAGGGCGTTTCGATAGGCGGCGCCGGTATCAAGAACCGCCACCACAGCGCCGCTCCCATTCTGAACGTCCCAGGCCGTCTCCATATTGATCATCCCCAGATGCCATTGATAGATGTAAATGGGATCATTGGGCACGAATTCCGCCTCCACATAATAATTTGGCTCCGCGTACCGGACAAAGGGAAGAAGCTCCAGAAATGACGCAACCTGCTCAACCTCAACAGGCAATGCCAGGGTCACTGAATAGAGCGGTATGGTATGGTGAAGGTGATGCCGCTCATGGGCGCCGCATGAATCGAGTATACCCTGGATATCCGAATAGCTTGCCCAGTCGACAAACCTGACAAGGACCTCCTGAGGGGCATACAGTGGATGCGGCGCACATCTCATCGGAAAGGGCAGAAAGGCGAAGGACTCGACGCGGAAAAACAGGCAGAAGAGGACACCAAGGACACACCCTGGCCCCAGAATGACCGGCCATTTTCCTTTTCTCACTCCATCACCCATGAACCGACTCTTCTCATCGCGTTATCGTATGATCGTCCTGATTAATCCTCCCGCATCAGGGGGACCGCATCAAAATACATCAAAATCCCCACCAATATGGCCAAACAAAAGGTGCACCAAAGGGGTTGTAAGGCAATCCTCCGAACCCGAAGGGTGTCACCCAGGACAAACCATACAGGGTACCATAGCGAAGGGTGCCATAATGATAAAAATCGCCGAGTCCCGAGGTGACCGGAAAATACCATTGTGCAACCGCGGAATGAACGGAAACGACCAGAACATGAAGACATATCAGGGCGCACACAATGCACCATACGATATAAACCCTCTTTGCATCCATCGTTAATTGCTCCAGTACATCCGGCACGGGAAGGATCGGAATATGGTGAGGTCCCCCCGCCTTTCAATATGTCCATAATGAATATATGGTCTCTCTTGTAAAGAGAGCAATATCAGTGCCAGGACACTACACCCCGCTCCCTGGCATGCCAGCCTATCCTCGCCTGCTGTAAAGCGTCTTATACAAGCTATCTATCTGATTTGTATAGTTCAAATATCTTGTGCATGCGTGGTGCCGACAATACCCTCGACCACAGAGCGGTCATACCCCTGAGCACCCCGTATAGATTTTTCCCGATGTCATAGGAATGATGCACAGGGGGGTCTTCCTGACTCGGGCACGGAGGGAAGATGGCATTCCACAACTGCGGGTGCGAATACTAGCAGTCTGGGGACCCTTACGGATAACGGCAAGGATTATTGCGGGGGATTTCGATGGGTGAGGATCAGGGGCAGTGTTGTATGATTTGCACAGATTGGCTCTTTACCCCTGGCGGGATACGATAAAGGACTTGATCTGTTTTTTATGCGCCTGGGTCACATGTGAAAAGCATACCCCGAGATAGCGCCACGGCTCCGAGCTGTTGAACCGCTCCCAGCGGATTTCCCCCTCGATATTGAGGGGTGCCGTGGAAGTGGGGAGCAGGATATTGAGATACACGAACTCCGAGAGCTTCGCCCTGAAATCGGCACGAAACATGATGCCTTCCTGGCTCATGTTCACGGTCTTGGATACGTTCTCCTCGGAGGGGATATTCCCCAATGGTGAAACGAAGGTATACTTGATAGGGATATCCGCAGGGACCCGGAAATGCCTCCTCCGTTCCTTTGGAATTGCCCGTTCTTCATGGAGAGGGATCTGCGCCCCCCTTCGCTGTGATTTTTCTTCCTCGATCCTGTCCAATAGGGTGGGCAGGTTTTCAAGCAGGAGGGGCTTCAAGAGATAGTGATGCATTTTTTTCCCGGACACACAGTGTTTATCGATGTCACAATTCGGATGAAAGAGAAAGACCACCTCGCTGGCGGGATTCATTCCCTTGATCTCTTCCGTGGTGAGCACATCCTCTTCCTGATCGAATTTCGAGATGCTCAGGAGGACGAGATCGTACTGAATCCTCTGAAGCATCTGACGCGCTGTATTTGACTGGGTGGCGGAATCGACATAATGTCCATCCATCAGTAAGTAATTGCAAAGATAGTCCCTGAAGTTTACATCTCCGCTAACCACAAGAATAAACAGATCTCCCATGAGCATTCTTCTCCTCTGAAATTCCGTCATATATGACGTGCTTTTTGGCAATGGATAGGGGCGGCTTGCGCCGCCACCCCGATTCATAGAATCGGCCTACCCATTGGGGGGGGATTCGAAATGTCTTTTATATCTGAATATTGTCTCTTAATCTATTCTTTCCCCCTAGATCTTTATTCAGTTTTTATAATTTGCATATGCTGTACCAGATCATTAATACCGGAGAAAATTTTTTATATACCATGCTAACTCATTATTATATTTGAAGTTTTAGCGATCTTCCGCCGTTCGCCCGGCACTGCGCACGGCCCCATCGGACATGGCTTTGCGGAATGATAGAGCGGAAGGTTTATGCGCCGGAGAGCGAGCAAGGGATAACATGTTCAAAAATAAGAGGTTATCTGGATTCTTATGACGGCATAAAAGAAATGATCATTTTAAAAGAATTTATGAATGGTTTCTACATGCCTCGCGCACGCCGTCGCTCTTCGGGATCAAGTATATGGTGCTTGCGGATGAAGTAGCTCAGATTCCGCTGGTCGATCCCGAGAAGCTGTGCTGCGCGGCACTTTACCCAATCAGCCTTGTTAAGGGCCTTCAGGATGAGTTGCCGTTCGTAGGTCTTGAGCCTCCTCTTGAGGTTGAAATCCTCCAGTTCATTCGAGTCGTGATGATTACATCCATGCTGGAAGATGTGATGCGGGAGGGACTGAAGCTGGATAACGTCGGAATTCTCGATTATCACCGCATGTTCTATTGCATTTTTCAATTCCCTGACATTTCCGGGCCATTCATAGTTCATCAATGCATCCATGGCCTCATTGCTGATTCCCCGCATACTCTTTTTGGTCTCATAGTTCTCAAATTCGATAAAATTCTTCACCAGCAGCGGGATGTCATCCTTTCGCTCCCTGAGCGCGGGGAGGAATATGGTTATTACGCCAAGCCGATAAAAGAGATCCTCCCGAAAGGCACCCTGCTGCACCGCCCTTTTGAGTATCACGTTGGTGGTGGCGATCACCCTCACGTCAACCGGGATAGGGATTGAATTGCCAACCGAGACAATCTCATTCTCCTGAAGGACCCTCAGCAGCTTTGCCTGCCCTGAAAAGGACATGTTTCCGATTTCATCCAGGAGTATGGTACCGCCGTTCGCCAGCTCGAATCTTCCCTTCCTGCTCTCGCACGCGCCGGTAAACGCCCCCTTCTTATGCCCGAAGAGTTCACTCTCGAGGAGCGTTTCACTGAGTGCGGCACAATTGACCTTGATAAAGGGCCTGTTATTTCTCCTGCTGCTCGCATGGATGGCATTCGCTACCAGTTCCTTGCCAGTCCCGCTCTCGCCCTGGACCAATACGGTGGAATCCGTTCTCCCCACCATCTTGATCAACCGGCATACCTCGCGAATCTTTGTATTTCTGCCAAGGATATTGCTGACCTCACATTCGAGACTGACGGGCATGACCTTCCCCCTTTGGTACATCAAAATTAATAATACTATATTGCTTACCGTGTTCTTATGGGCATCATAACCACAAGCAAAACTAACAATACATGTTATTCATTATTCACGATGGCTGTATAAATCTATCGAACAAAATCAATTAATAATTGCGTTCCTCCAGTGATCATGATGTCCTTTTAAAGTATACAAACATGGGTAATTGATAGGATACAAACATCATTTTTTTAACCGAAGTTAGTTTTTAAAATTTGTCCATCATAATCGACAATTGTTACAATTTCTTTTTATACATCAAGCAATTCAAATGCCAAATAACAGGAGAAATTGATACAGGTAACTTACTGATTTATCAGCATGTCAATTTGTTGCCACAATAGGGTATTGTTATCTGTTTACATTATGCGCAAAGATATGCGCATATCTTGATTTTTATGAATGGGTCATACCTTTAGGGATGATAAAAGTGAAGGGACTATGATGTGAGCTGATGCAGGGGTAAATGGATCAAGCAGTGAATTGGAATGAGATGCCCATCGGGTGAGGATGCCGTATACATTAAAAAAGGGCGGCGGGTTTGCTGTTCCCGCCGCCCTCTGTATGTCTCTATCAGAAATGCACGAGGGACGCCCTCTCAGTAGAAGAGGAGGTCGTCAACGGCAATCCTCCCGCCGATCCAGACACGCTCGACCGAGCTGGCGCCTACACCGGCGAAGATCTTGCCCATGACCGTATCGAGGTTCCGCTCGATGGTCTGCCATTCTCCATTGGTGAGACCAGGGCCGAGGAAGTAGTAGGCATAGTTCCCACGGCGATATTCGTAGGTGTCGGCGGTGCCGCCGTTCACGAATCCTATCGTAAACGGCAGTCCCAGGGTGTCTTCGATGTCCACCCAGATGACGAAGTTGTTCTCCGTCTTTATCCTGCAGCTCATGCCGGTCACATCGGTCACCGTAGTGATATCCCTGTACACGTTGTACCTGTCAGGGTAATCACCGGACGGATCGAGCACCATCACATTGCTCTGGACAGCATCGTCCGGCTCTGCGGTGAGGGTGGCGCCGGTGGCCGGATAGAGCGACCACCCGGAGGTGTCGTCGAAGGTATCAAGATCCTTGAATGCACGGGGTGTGGCGGAAACCGACACGCCCCTGCTCTCTTCACCCTCGACCACCTGCATGACGGTAAAGGTGTAAGGCGAAGTTCTGTTGTTCTGCAGGCCGCTCCTCGTATAGGTGAAGTTGTTCGTACCAGTGATCTGGTAGATCTCCATGTCCGGATCAACGAGGTTCGTATCGATGAAGAGCTTCGTATAGTCGATCTTATTGGGATCGGCAACGGTCCAACTCAACATCACAAGTTCGTCTCCGGCACGCGCGGTCAGGTTTTGCACGTCAGGCACACCCTCGCCGAGTGCAATATCGTCGGTGTCGAGTGTCCCGCGCAGAAGCACGCCGAGCAGGTTAACGAAACCAACCGCATCGTTCGTTGCAAAACGGAGGTCCTCATCCAGATTCCTCTGCAGGGGATACCACTCGGTAGCGCTCTTGCCGCTCCAGCCCAAACGATACTTGTACCAACCGGTCTGTTCTTTGCCAACATAGCTGTCCGCGGTGGCATTCTTATTCCCTTCGTAACTCAGGAAGTAGCCCTTGCCGTCCGTGCCCCTGACATAGGCGTCAACCCTGAAGATACCATTCGACCTGATCCGCATGCTGAGCACCGGGTTTGCGTACTCTTCAGGACTGCTCAGCCACTTGGTGACAATGTAGTTGAGTCCGGCGCTGCTCGTCATCTTCAGGAAGTAATTGTTATCTTCAGCCTTACGCGCGGTGGAGCCGGTTCCCTGCAGCCTGTACCACCCCTTTTGCAGGAGGCTCTCTCCTGATGCATAGCCGGCATCGAAGTCATCGACCAGTGTTGTGGTCGGGGTGCTCAGGGTGATAACGACCTTTCTCCCCTCGGAGAGATTCTCCGGTGAGGCCGTATCCACGGCCTTTAGCGTAAAGGCGTAGTCATCCCCATAATCCAGGGGATTGAAGTCTTTATCCTTGGTGATGTAGTAGGTGAAGTTGCCCTGCGAATCCGCTTTGCTTGCAGACACCAGTTCCTTCACGCAGGTGTCGCATCCCCCGGAGACACAGTCGCAGTAATAGATATAGTAGCCCTTCAGATCCTGGTGCTGACCTGCCGGGTTATTCCAGGTCAGCTTTATTCTCCGGAACTCCTGCTCCGCCTGGAGGTTTTCAGGCGGCAGGGGTATGGTGGCCTGCGCCTTCGCGCTTACCCTCACTCCACCGCTCTCGTTAGGCGTTGGCTTGCTGTCATAGGCAGTCACCATGAAATGATAGGTGAGGCCGTTGGTCAGCCCGGTGGCCGAATAGGAGGTAGCGGTCTTTGCAACGCTCCCGATGCGATTCGCCGGGTCCTTTGCAGGGGGTTCACCCTGTTTCCTGTAGATATAGTATCCCGCAATGTATTCGGATTGTTCTGCGGGAAGCTGCCACTGCAGTGAGACCTGGTTCTCGTTCCCCTGGGCCGTGAGATTGACCACGTCCTTGAGGATCGGTGGAGGCCCTGCGGAATGAACGCTGATGTCATCGATAAGGTCGATGTCGCCCCGCAGCAGGATGCCCTTGAGATAGTGGTACCGGTAGCCGGTCGCGTTGAAAAGATCCTCATCCATGTTCCTGCTCACCGTCTTTCCGTTCGGATCGATGAACTCCGCACCGATCTTGCAGGTCACGTATCGTCCGGAAACGCTGCACTCATCTGCCGGATCCTGTGGCACGTAGCGGATGAAAAAGTTGGATTCAGTGCTTCCCTTTACCGCATTCACATAGGCATCGAAGTAGTACAGGTTTGTGTCCTTGATGAAGAAGTTGATCTTCGGGTAATCGGCGTTAAACGCATTGCTCGGTATCGACTTGGTGATGATGTAATTGAGCTGGCTGTTATTCGAGGGCGTGGTCTTCATCTTCGTCTGGAGAAAACGGTTCACATTTGAATTGGCATCGATCTCCTGTTTTTTGAGCATCTCACCCGATCCCTGCAGCCAGTACCATCCCTTTGCAGTGAGACTCTCCGTATATTCGAAGTCATCCACCGTGGTCGCCGGGATCTGGATGACGAAGGTGACCAGCTTCTCGGCGCTCTTATTGGGGGTGCCGCTGTCGGTGACCACGAATTTCACCCTCACCCTGCCCGGCGAACCGTATCCGAAATCAACCGAAGAGCTGTCGATAGGCGGCATTGCAGTGAGCACGGGCGGGGTAGCGCCGGCATCAAAGTCCAGCCACTCCTCCACCAGCGGATCATTGGGATCGGCGTAGTTCGGATCGAGGGTAAAGACAAGCGGGGTATCTCCATCGGGATCGCTTGCGATCACCTCCACGACGAAGGTTTGCCCCTCGCTCCAGAGCTGCTCCTCGGCGCTCGGGCTCGTCTCCATGACCGGCGGCTGGTTGTTGATGTTGATATCCGCCGAATTCACGTTGATCGAGGCCGTCCCGTCCGTAGCGGTCACCGAGCAGTACCAGGTCTCATCCTGGTCGGTCAGGGCGGCCTGAAGGGTGAAGCTGGTTGCGGTGATTGCCCCGGATGATACCGGCGATTTCTTGGCGTTCTTCTCGGTCCATTCATAGGTGTAGTGAATGGTATCCACCCCGTCGGTCACATCCTGATCGGTCGGCACGGTGGTCACCGTGCACACCAGGCTATCGTCGTCGGTGGCATTGGGACTCGGGGCCACCTGCACGGCAAGCCCTGAAGGCGCCGAGTTTTCGATGGTGACCGCGGTCGCCGTTGCCGAGCTTGCACTGAAGGCGCCGGAGCCATCCTTGGCCCTCACCGAGCATGACCAGGAGTCGCCCTTGCGGGTATTGCTTGCGATCAGGGTGTCGGTGGTTGCCCCCTGCGCCAAGGTATGGACCACATCGGCCTTCCCCGAGCAGGACCAGGTGAACTCATACTGCATGATGGAGACATCCTCCGGGTCGATATCCACCGGCGATGCCGGGCTCACGGTGCAGGTAAGATTCTGCCCGGAGGTCGCCGGCGACGGTGCGCCAGAGTATGTTATAGACGCACCAGCAGGGGTGTTCGGAGGCGTGTTGTTTATAGTCGCGGTGGTCGAGCTGGCCTGAGTCGAACTTGCCGCTTCACCGTCCCACGCCCGCACCGTACATGTCCATACGTGGCCCTTTCCGGTCTCGGAATCCTCAAGCGTATCGGAAAGAGCGGTTTTGGGTCCATGCTCGATGGATGCCTTTCCTCCGCAGTTGGTGCAGGACCATACGTAGTAGTAATCAAGCGGCGAATCTTCAGGATCGGCATCCGTTGACGATGTTCCGATGGTGCAGGTAATATCGTGAGTGGTATCCGTACTATTCGGGTCGACCGTGACATTGCCCGGTGCGGTAGGCAACGAGTTCCGCACTTCCACCGGATCTGAATCTATCGGGTCTGCGGAACCGTCCTTGTCCTTCACCGTCACGCGGCAGTAATACTCCTTCCCCTTTTCCGTCTGCGATATGGGTAGGGTATTGGTAAACGCGGTGCTGTTCGTGTCCGTGAGGATGCTCACGTTATCTTCAAACCATTCGTAATCGTACAGGAGCGTATCACCAGTATCGGGATTCTTGATCGAGTTGGGATCCACCTTGCAGATAATCTCATCATCGGTATACGGTTCCGCAGGCTCAATGGTCGGCTTATCCGGTTGCGTCGGAGGGCCGTTCAGGACTATCACCGTAAAAATCGCCTCATCCTCCATGCCTTCGACATCAGCCGCCGTGATTTTAATCTCCCGGTGAAATCCGCCAACCGGTGACGGCCATACAATTTGGACGCAGTTCGTGTCCCCGGAAACGGTTTGTAAGTTCATACCATCAGGCTCGTCGATGAGATCAAATGTAACAGCAGCTCCTTCGGGGTCATAGGCGCACACCTGTGGTAGATTCGAACTGTAGTAGGCAGGGATATTCGTATTCTCTGGATCTGTCTTGTCTGGCTCGTCAAGGGTAAGATTTGGTTTCTGGTTGTGATACAGGACAAGCTGGTTATAGCCGGACAAGCATCCCATATCTACTGTTGGAATATGTGTTAATATGCAACTAGGTGCATTACTGTTTTGTGGATTAATCAATTGGTATGGGAATGTTGTATTGATAATCCGTTGCCCGACATTATTGCCAGCGACCTTTCCTCCGAATGCAATAATCTTGATTGGATGATTCGTGGGGGAAGTCACCCAATCCATATATCCTCCCCCCGTTGTTCGAAGCGAATTTAACAGAATATTCACTATCGAACCTGACGGCCACCCATTATTTCCTCCTGAAACAGGATAATTCCCACCTGCAGCTACAATCACGAGTGCCCCATCACTAATTATATTTGAAGATGCTATACTGCCTTCATACAGGATGAATCTAAGGAACCCATTATTAGTAGGAGACGCTGTCTGACTCGGCTCCGTTTTCACCTCCAACAACGACCCAAATGGCGGATAATCGATATTTGTTGCGCTTCCTGTAACACGCGAACGCGTTTGGACATAATATGTTTTCGGGTCTGTCGGAAGATTGTCGACGACGGCCTGCATAATCCCCCGCTGTTGGGCAAGGGTGGGATCTGCACTGCCATCCCAGGGCGTTACTGTGTATCCTGAAACAAGGGTAGGAGACGATGTATTGTTCTCGTAAACCAAGACATCGCAGTAATCGCTTTCTTCATCTACCTCCCAGACAACACTAAATTTTCCGACAGTCACATCATAGATATAGACATCTCCAACAGGCTGTCCGGAAATAGCTGGATGGGTAAAGCAGAGTGCCAAAGCAATTGCCATAAAAAAGGGCAGAATTTTTAGAAAAATGCCCTTCTCTCTCTTCACCCAGCATTTTTTATTTCTCATTATACACCTGGGACCATGCATTATAAATCCTCCTTTCGCAGGATAAGACGCTTCGATATGATATTGTAATCATAAGCCTTTTTAGCGAATAGCTTTAAAATTTGAGTTTTTTCAAAATCTTAAGTCTGTTTATTGGTAGTAATTCCCCTTTAGTTTGAAAATGGATCCCAAGAAGTAACATCGCTTGTTGTAACAATTTTTGCAAAATAGAATTGCGCATTTTGCATGAAGTACACGCTGTCAGTAACCCATTGTTCTGTAACAGGATTGTAATAACGGGTGGTCGGCCACTGCCAATCCTTTTGTTTATTATCAAATACATTAATAAGCTGAACGCTTCCTTGACCAAGTCTTGCTTCTATATCCAACAATAAATTTTCAGTAGTATAATATGCAGGTAATTGCGTAAAGGTAACCAAGTTATTCCCATTTCTCAATCGTACGGAAACGGACTCGGGCTTGCCATAAAATGTTACCTCCCCCGTCATGTCGACTGCCATAATAATGAAGCATCCCTGACCTGCCTGAATCTCCTCGCTATCTTCAATTACGTATTGTTCCAGCACTGGATTATACGCCTTGTACGTCGGGTAATTATACCTCTGCCCATTATTGTCCCATAAGTAGATGTAAATGACATGGCTTTCTTCATTATCACCTACCCCATCCGCCCGGTCTATGTCCTTTAAAAGATCCCCGGTGGTGTATCCCTCAGGCAGCTTGAAGGGTAATGAGAAACAATTCAATCCCTTGGTGAATTTAAAGCTCGCCGAGACCTTCGGCATCATGATCGGCTCCCCGTTCACCTTGTCAATCGATTCCACCCGGCCCCAACTGATCACATAATGATTCGGGTCTTCCGTGCTTTTCCCTAATATTTCCTGAGTGCCGCACACGATCGTGAACTTGATCATCTCCGCCCCTTGGAGCTGCAAGGGGAATTTATAATTGTCACCTGACGCGTATCCGCCGAACAGGTTGTTCATTTCGATAAGGGCATACTGTTTATATGACGGATTGTTGGGATCGTAGGTCGTTGATTCTCCCCCCGGTAATCCATCACCGACCCATGCAGAAACTGAATAATCGCTGAGCTGTGTGGTACCGCTGGAATCATAGATATCCGCGAGCACCAGGGCACCGAGCGCAGGACTCGTGCCGTCGGCCTTCTTGAAGACTGCCTTGTGCACCACATCGTTGCTCACGATGTCGTGGTCATTCGGGTCGTTCGACGCCAGGCCCCTGAGGCTTTCAGTGGTTACCTCGCTGTAATGGAAAGGGGTTCCGCTGTCCTGGGTGACCCCGAAATGATATGTCGTGCCATAATCCAGCCCCACGACGCTTACCTTGGCAATCCCGAAATCCTTCCCATCCTCTCCGGGTTGGCCGTCAGTGGTATCCATTATGATTTGATTGGGATTTAAGGCGACCTCAGTACTGTGGCTGCCATCGGTATAGAGTTTGATGCCGCAGCTTGTATACGTCCCCTCGGTCGTCCAGACCACGCTGAACATCTTGGTCGTCACGTCGCAGATGAGCGGCGGCTGAAGGGTTGCGGCATTGACCTGCGTCAGGAAAAAAAGAAATGGTGAAATAGCAACAATCACAAAAAAAATCCTCTTCCATCCCCTCGGGCAACTCATTGGATGGATCCTCCTTTCATTCGCTTGAAAGTGTCAACAATTTCGGGTCACGTATAGACCGGCTAACCGAAATTGACGACTTACGTAAGAAATTACTTACTCCTCATCCGATCGCTCGAAATGCGTGTAATCTATTTGTCAATAGCGCAGGATGCCGGAGCATTCAATTATGTATCACATTTGTTCTGTTGTATCGTTTCCCCCCTTGGTATACGGTTTCACGTAATAGATAATGAAGCAAGATTAGTGCCATATATTTTATGAATACAACACCTGATTCCGAATATTTTCACTGGTTATAAGGTTAAGATAGCATAGTAAATAAATGACCGGTCCCCTTATCCTGCTCATGCTGGGAGCAGGTATACAAAAACATTCACAAGTATGCATTGCACTACATAATAACCATGCATCTCTTTGCATAGGTGTTTGACAAGAGGGAAATATATATACGGTTACCCAAAATGACCATCATCGGAATGCTTCTGGAGGAGCAAAACTACCCTACAATCAAGAGGTTTAAGTAAATACCCAGTAAAATACCATTTTTATTAAAGTTAAAAAATTACATCCCAATTATAACAATTAAAATCTTCCATGTCAATCGGTTATCATATATTTTATAAGGCTAACCGATCCGTGCCTTGATCGATCGGGCATGGGCATCAAGGCCTTCAATCCGTGCGAGCATAATTGCCTTTTCCCCTATGTCCTGCAGCCCTTCCCGAGTGTAAAAACTGATCCCGGAGCGCTTGATGAAATCATCCACGCCGAGGGCAGAGAAGAACCTCGCCGTCCCTCCGGTGGGAAGGACATGATTCGGCCCTGCGATATAATCCCCCACCGGCTCAGGGGTGTAGTATCCCAAAAAGATGGAGCCCGCATTCCTGATCCTTCCCAGCCAGGGGAACGGATCATTGAGTGCGAGTTCCAAATGCTCGGGGCCGATCGTATTCACCACCTCGACGGCCTGGTCGATATCCGCGACCTGGACGATGAGACCGTACTGTTCGAGTGAACGGCGGCAGATATCGCCGCGCCGGAGTAGGCCCAGTTGTGATTCAATCTCCCTGCGAACGGCATCAATGAGAGAAGCGGACGGGGTGACAAGGATCGAGGAGGCACGCTCATCATGCTCCGCCTGTGATAGCAGGTCTGCGGCGACAAATTGGGGCGGGGCGGAATCATCCGCCACCACCAGTATCTCGCTTGGTCCGGCGAGCATATCGATGTTCACGTGTCCGAACACAAGTTTTTTTGCCAGGGTGACAAAAATATTCCCTGGACCGACGATCTTGTCGACCTTCGGGATCGTTTCGGTACCAAAGGAAAGGGCGGCTATTGCCTGCGCACCCCCGACCTTGAATACCTTGTTCACCCCCGCCATATCAGCGGCAACAAGGATATACGGATTCAGGCGCTTGTCCGGCCGGGGTGGTGAAACGCAGCAAATCTCATCCACGCCGGCGATCTTCGCCGGAATCGCACACATGAGAACCGATGAGGGATAGGGCGCCTTGCCGCCGGGGACATAGATGCCGACGCGCTCAAGGGGGGTAATCATCTGACCGAGCATACCGCCGAAGGGCCCGGGATGAATCCAGGTATTCCTCCGCTGCCTTCCATGGTAATCCTCAATCCGTTCCATGGCAAATCTGATGACATCGATCCCCTCCTGCGGCACCTTGCTGTATGCCTCCTCGATCTCCGATCGATCGACAACAAGGTCCTTTGGGGAAAGATGGGCACCATCAAACCGCCCGGTATATTCAAGCAGGGCGTCATCACCCCTGCGGCGAACATCGCTGACGATCTCCTTCACCCTCGTTTCAAGCGATGCGTCATCAAAAGAGCCTCTCGATTTAAACTCCGCAAGGGCTGCGTGAAACCCCGGCTCATGTGCCTTTAGTACCCTCATGACTCTCGCTCCCTCCTGATTACGGCCCCCAATTTACCGAACTTTTCCTCTATCCGTTCATACCCCCGGTCAAGATGATAGATCCTGGAGACAGTGGTTTCTCCTCGTGCGGCGAGCCCCGCCAGTATAAGGCATGCACTTGCCCTCAGGTCGGTTGCCATCACCGGAGCACCGTCCATATGGTTCACCCCCTTGACAATCGCCGTATGGCCGTCGATATCGATGTCCGCCCCCATCCTCATCAGCTCCTGAACATGCATGAAGCGATTTTCAAACACCGTCTCCCTGATCAGGCTCACCCCCCGTGCCAGACAGAGGAGCGCCATAAACTGGGCCTGCATGTCCGTGGGGAAACCGGGATAGGGGGCGGTGCTGATCTCCGCGGGAAGTATCTTATCCGTAACCTTCCGCTCCACCTCGATGATGTCCGGAGCGGGATTGGTGACCACCGCCCCCGTCTCTTCCAGTTTTTCGCTCACCGCAGAAACGAATTCGAAGGGGCAATTCCTGACTGCAATCCTTCCCCCCGTTATGGCCGCCGCAACCATGAATGTGCCCGCCTCGATACGGTCGGGGATAATCCGGTGATCGAACGGACGGAGGTCTCGATTCCCCTTGATGAGAAGGCGGTCGGTGCCGGCTCCCTCGACAGAGGCCCCCATTGCTATCAGGACATGGGCCAGATCGACGATCTCCGGCTCCCTTGCGGCATTATCGATGATGGTCTCACCGTCGATAATGGCAGCCGCCATCATGAGGTTTTCGGTACACGTAACACTGGGCAGGTCAAGGATGATATGCCCCCCGTGCATTCGTTTACATTCCGCCTTCACATACCCACGCACCAGATCGATGTTCACCCCGAGTTTTTTGAGTCCCTTGAGATGAAGGTTGATGGGACGCGCTCCGATTGCGCAGCCCCCGGGAAGGGATACCTCAGCCTGGCCGAAGCGCCCCACCAGAGGGCCTAAAACAAGGACAGAGGCCCTCATGGTTTTGACCAGATCATACGGAATACGGCACGGAGAGACCCGTGAGGAATCAATCTCGATGACATCCGCACCGATATGATGAACGCCGGCACCGAGCAGGGCCAACAGCCTCTCCGTGGTGGCAATGTCCTTAAGCCGGGGTATGTTACGTATGGTTGATTGTCCCTGTGTCAGGAGGGTGGCGGCAAGCACCGGGAGGGCGGTGTTTTTTGCGCCGCTGACATACACGTCGCCGAACAGGGGCTTACCTCCCTCGATAACGATCTTATCCAGCTTAACGACTCCTTTCCCTGCACTACATTTTCCCCGGACGGATCCCGGCCACCACCCGCTCCTGTCCGCTGTAGTCCTTCACCACCTCTATTTCACGATATCGCCAGGCGGCCAGCATCTCCCGGACGGATGGGGCCTGATCCGTTCCGATTTCAACGACAAGCCACCCCGTCGGCTTCAAGAATGCGATCGCATCGGGAACCAGACGGCGGTAAAATGCAAGGCCGTCGATTCCTCCATCCACGGCAGCCCTCGGTTCAAAACGACTGATTTCCGGCTGAAGTCCATCTATATCCCCTGACGGGATATAGGGAGGATTACAGACCACGAGATCAAAACACGTCCCTTGTGCGCTCACCGGCTCGAAGAGATCCCCAACAGCGAAATGAATACGTTCCAATACATTATGTATCCTGGCGTTCTCCTTTGCAAGCTCGATCGCCTGCCCGGAGATATCCGTCGCCCAAAGGGAAGCGGACGGCACCTCCTTTGCCAGGCATACGGCGACGTTCCCGCTCCCGGTGCACACATCGAGTATGCAGTGTCCCGGGCGGGCCCGTGTAAGGGCGAACTCCACGAGGTGTTCCGTTTCCTGTCTGGGGATGAGCACCCCCGGTCCAACGGCGAACTCAAGCGACCAGAAGCCCCAGTGGCCGAGTATGTATTGGAGCGGCTCCCTCCTGGAACGCCTGATGACTGCAGAACGGTATTTGGCGAGCTCGGGTGGTGTCAATGGCTGATCATAGTGGGTATAAAGCCAGAGGCGATCCTTGCCGAGGGCACAGGCGAGGAGCATTTCCGAATCGAATCGCGGCCGTTCGAGGCCCAGGCCTTCAAGGTAAGGAATGGTCCATTCCAGAAGCCGTCTTATGGTCCAGACCTTCTCCACATCAGGCAACCTTCTTCATTTCTTCGGACTTAAAGTGGGCGATGAGTGATTCGATCATCTCATCCAATTCCCCGGACAGGACACCCTCCAGCCTATAAAGGGTCAGGCCTATCCTATGGTCGGTAATACGATTCTGCGGGAAATTGTAAGTGCGGATCTTCTCGCTCCTGTCACCGGTGCCGATCTGGGATCGACGGTCCCTGGCAATCTGCTCGTGCTGCTCCTCCTGGCGTTGCGTGAGCAGGCGCGCCCTGAGCACCCGCAATGCCTTCGCACGGTTCTTGTGCTGCGACTTCTCATCCTGGCAGCTCACCACGAGGCCGGTGGGGAGATGGGTGATTCTTACCGCTGAATCGGTTGTATTCACGCTCTGTCCCCCATGACCTGTCGAACGGAAGACGTCGACTCGAAGCTCTTCCGGACGGATCTCCACATCCACCTCTTCGGCCTCCGGCAACACGGCAACCGTAACGGCGGAGGTATGGATGCGCCCTGAGGATTCCGTCACCGGCACCCTCTGTACCCTGTGAACACCCATCTCATACTTAAGGTAGCTGTAAACCTTCTCGCCCTGAATGCCGATAATGATCTCCTTGAATCCCCCCACGCCTATGGGATGGAAACTGATGACCTCTGTCTTCCACCCCTTGCGCTCCGCATACCGGGTGTACATTCGGACAAGGTCCGCTGCAAAAAGGGCCGCCTCCTCACCCCCTGTTCCCGCCCTGATTTCGAGGATGATATTCTTGTCATCGTTGGGGTCCTTCGGGAGAAGGAGGATCCTGAGCTCGTCTTCCAGTTCTTCTCTGCACTGTTCCAGTTCTTCCATCTCCATCCGAGCCAGGTCCCGCAATTCCTTGTCATCCGTCTCCTCCCTGATGATCTGATGTGCCTCTTCAATGCGATCCTCAACCTCTTTGTACCGGCGGTAGGTAGTGACCACCTTTTCAAGCTCAGCCTGCGACTTCGCATATACTCGATACTGAACCTGATCGGCGATCACTGCCGGATCACTCAGGAGACGATTCAACTCCTCGTATCGTTGTTCAACCTTTTGTAATTTTTCAAACATGGTCTATTCCTATGGCATATACATCTTAATGGGTTTACTTTTTCCAGTTTAACCCAAAAATTCCATTAAAAAAACCACATAGCGCGGAAAGTGTCCAATACGGCGAACTCATTATCATGCTTTGGGTGCCCAAAGAAAAGCGAAAATATTCTCGGTATCAGTACGTTTCTTTGTGCCCTCTGTGGCGGATTGCATTATCGTGATGTAACGCAAACACAACTGCCTTGTCGAAGCGGTGAAGATCAAGGGGAATAAGGATATGGACCCTATGAGAAGGGAAGGCAGTTAAGGCGATCGAGCAATTCCCCTTCCGGAAGGGTGGCAATGCGGGAAAACGCCTCCTTAACCTGGGAGGAGAGGCCGCAGGTCATTTTTCCTTCCGGACAGGGCCCTGCCAGGCAAAAAGGTCCTGCATTCTCGAACAGGCTGGGAGAGATGCGCAAGACCTCACGAAGCATCAAGACGGACAATGCCCTGATTTCCCATTGCGCCCTCTGGCAGCAACGGTAGCGGAAAAAATGCCGCAATTCCCTGGCATTCATGGTAACCGCGATCTTCGTCTCGGCTGCATTGGGAAGGATGTATCGGGCATCCTCCTGGGAGACGCCGTCTTCAACCCATGCATCATAGAGCTGATAGATGGTCGCCATAAGATGCTCAAATTGGTCGATCTTTTTTGTGTCCTGTTTGAGGCATGGTGGTATGACATAGCGAAATCCGCCCTCTTCCCGCACATACCTCTGGCTCCGCTGGGAATAGGATGCCACCCGATGACGGACGAGCTGATGGGTGGTAACCCGGGAAATACCCTCGATAAGAAAGGTGAACGATGCATGCTCCAGGACCGACTGATGCCCTAAGGAGATGATCTTCCGGACAAAGGGGATCTGATCGGTCTTGTCCACATCATCCTTCAGGTCCTCCACGTCCAGCGATGAATAACAGAGCCGCGCCGCAGTTGCCACAGCCCTTTCGGGATCGGGGGTGTGCCGGAAGAGGATTACCCCTGGATACGCCCTCATGCCGTTATCCATTTTTCGCCTTGCCCGCCTTTTTGAGCCCCTTTTCATATTTACGGCGGAACTTTTCCACACGTCCTGCGGTATCGATCAGTTTCTGCTTTCCGGTAAAAAAGGGATGGCAGCTCGAACAGATTTCAACATGCATCGTTTCAACCGTGGATCCGATGTGATAGGTAGCACCACACGCACAGGTGATCGTTGCGTCATGGTATGGCGGATGGATGTCCTTCTTCATGCTTCAATGCCTCCTGATCATTCTCTTTCATAGTTAGGGGAGATCGCTCACCCTTCCATCTTATTCATTGCATTAAGGAATTCCTCGTTGTTCTTGGTGCCCGAGAGTTTATCCAGCAGAAATTCCATCTTTTCCGTGATGGTGAGGGGCTGCAATATCTTTCTCAACATCCAGACCCTTTGCAACTCAGCCGGTTTAACGAGGAGTTCTTCCTTCCTGGTTCCGGAGCGGTCGATATCGATCGCCGGGAAGATTCTCCTGTCCACGAGACGACGATCAAGGTTGATCTCCATGTTGCCGGTTCCCTTGAATTCCTCAAAAATGACGTCATCCATGCGGCTCCCCGTATCAACCAAGGCGGTGGCGATAATGGTCAGGCTGCCTCCCTCCTCGATATTTCGCGCTGCGCCGAAAAACCTCTTCGGCTTTTGCAGGGCGTTTGCATCGATCCCGCCGGAGAGCACCTTGCCGCTGGGCGGGGTAAGGGTATTATAGGCACGGGCAAGCCTCGTGATACTGTCTAATAGTATTACCACATCATGCTTGTATTCCACAAGTCTCTTCGCCTTTTCCATGACCATCTGGGCGACCTGCACGTGTCGTGTCGGGGCCTCATCGAATGTGGAGCTGATAACCTCACCCTTTACCGAGCGGAGCATGTCCGTCACCTCTTCCGGCCGCTCATCGATGAGCAGGACGATAAGAATGATCTCAGGATGATTGATAGTGATGCTGTTGGCAATCGCCTGAAGAAGCATGGTCTTCCCCGTCCGGGGAGGTGCGACGATAAGTGCCCTTTGCCCCTTGCCGAGCGGGGTCAACAGGTCCATCACCCGGGTGGAGAGATTCCCGTCTTCCGTTTCCAGCTTGACCCGCTCCTCCGGATACAAAGGGGTCAGATTGTCGAAAAGGATCTTTTCCTTTGCCTGCTCGGGGGGCTCAAAGTTGATCGCCTCCACCTTTAGGAGGGCGAAGTATTTTTCAGCCTCCTTGGGAGGCCTGATTTGGCCGAATACCGTGTCACCGGTTTTGAGGTCAAAACGCCTGATCTGAGATGGAGAAACATAAATATCATCCGGCCCGGGAAGATAGTTATAGTCGGGCGCCCGCAAAAAACCAAAACCGTCAGGGAGTGTTTCGAGAACACCTTCTCCATAAATGGACCCGTTCATCTCCGTCTGCGCCTGGAGAATACGGAAGATCAGGTCCTGCTTCCGCATGCTGCTGGTCGATTCTACCCCTAATTCCTTGGCAACCTTGTTCAGTTCTCCGATGGTTTTTTCCTTCAATTCTACAATGTTCATCTTCGTACCCTTTTACGCCCCTTTTTGAAACGGTTACAATAATTAAATGCCATAAAGGCGTTGTGCACTTACACTATATTCCACAATCCCTTAACAGGGTATCTCTATATGTTAAGAACCTTTTGAAATACTGACACGTAGGATGAATTCGACGATTACAGATCACTATAAACCTGAGAAATGGCTGGACCTCTGAAAAGTAGTGTTTTGCAATTTTATCAAGAACATACCCGTAATGATATGTAAATCGGAAAGGATCTTTTAATAATACTATAAACGTGCACATGCGATTTGTCAAGTCCTTATCGTTTTTCATAATAATTCATGCATTTCCACATGCTGACCGATCAGAAACAGACGGAGTTTTTTTATGGCGGAACATTCGATCTGCCGAATTCTTTCACGGGTCACGCTGTATCTTTTGCCGATTTCCTCGAGGGTCTTCGGCTCGCCGTTATGCAAACCGAACCGGAGCGTGATGATCTCCCGTTCCTGAGTGTTCAGGATTTTGAGGAGCAAGGCGACGTATCGTTGCCGATTCTGCCGTATTATCGACTCTATTGGCGATCGTTCCATCTCGCCACCGTGTTCGCCTGCTTCGAAGATGCCCTTTTTCTCCAGGTACGTTTCAATGGACACGCTGTGCTGCAATGCATTCATCAGGTTTCGTATCTTCTGAGGCGATTCGTCCAGTTCCGTTGCAAGCTCCTCTGATGTGGGATCACGTCCCAATCGCTGCACCATATTCCGCAGGATTCGTAAAAAACGGTTGACCGTTTCGGTCATATTCATGGGCAGCCGTATGGTATTCGAATACTTGGCCAGCGCCCTTACGATATACTGTTTGATCCACCACGTTGCGTAGGTGCTGAACTTATACCCCCTGCACGGATCGAATTTTTCAACCGCACGTATGAGCCCGAGATTACCCTCTTCGATCAAGTCCAGTAGGGGCAAACCATGATTCGCGTACCTCTTGGCGATGCTTATCACCAACCGGAGATTCCCTTTAATCAGGAGGGCGCGCGCCTCCTGATCCCCATGTGTGGTCCTGAGGGCAAGGTCATACTCTTCTTCAGGACTCAACACCTTGATGCCGCTTATATCCTTGAAATAGACGCGCACGGGATCGAAAATATTTTGGCGTACCCTTTTAGGGGACACCTCCGCATCGATCTCCAGGTTCCTCTTCGTCGCCTCGGAACCGCCTTCGTCATTCTCATCTATGAATGAGTCATATACGTCAAGCGAGAGCATGGTGTGTGCAGTGGCCCTTGTGCAGCATGTCTATAGGTGCGGAAGAAATTGAAGGGGATTGACGGATTTTTTTTCCTTCCTGATCTCAAAGTGAAGATGCGGCTCTCCACCGTTTTTCGCCTTGCCCACCTGGGCAATAATCTGTCCCCTCTCTATCAAGGCTCCCATCTTCACCAGTGTTACTCCATTATTGGCGTAGACCGAGGAAAAACCCCCCTTGTGCTTGATGATGATCATATTCCCGTAACCGGCCATATGGTCGCCGTTATAAATGACCTCTCCCGATGCGGCCGCCTTCACCGGTGTTCCTTCGGGAGATAAGATATCGATACCTGAATAATTGATTGACCCGGAACGTCTAAATCCCCGAACAACAGGCCCTTTTAAAGGCCATATGAAATCAGGGGCATCATCTTTTCCGAAAGCAGTCTGAGTGGGAATGTATATCTTTCTGCCGACAGGAAGTTTTGTAACATCATCTATATTATTATATCGGACAATATCCTCCAATGGTACGCCATAGGTATGCGCAATTCTCCAGAGTGTCTCCCCTTTCTTGACAATATGGCACCGCTCTTCGTGCGCCGCATCGTCGGTATTTTTGTAATGGTATCTCCCCTGTCCCGGCCAGGTGCAGTGGGAAAGAAACAGACACGCAATACAAAGGAGCACTATGCGAAATTGTGCAACATACCTTCCCATGTACGATAACGTCTTGTAGGCCTATCCCTCAATTGTCTCTTCGTGATCGCCCTTCTCATTCCGGCAGGGCACGATACTCATCGTAACAATCCTTGTGCCTTTTCGAGAACAGGCGATTGGGGCTCGTATGGGCAAAGAATCCTTACAGGGCCATAGTAAGCGCCCTTTAAGGCAGTGACATACGAGAAAATAATGATAATCTAATTAGCGTGCCGAGATGGGGTAATGGTTGATCCTGTACTGCAGGAAATTCTGTATCATGGTCGGGGCGAGAGGATTTGAACCTCCGACCTCCTACTCCCGAAGCAGGCGCGCTCACCAGACTGCGCTACGCCCCGAATCAGCAAATCAGGCACGTATTATAGTATATGTTGTTCATAAAAAGCAAACGGGTTTGATGAAAACATGCCAACCGAACAATGTGGCCACGGTAACAATGATCCCGGCAATCAAAACCCCGATAGAGATCGCCGTCAATGAACGGACAAAACCGAAATCAAATAAAAAGGCAACAACGCTCCCTGTCCACGCACCGGTCATGGGCAAAGGAATCGCCACAAAAAGGAGCAGGCCCAGAAGCTCCAGCCTCTCCACTAAACGGCTCCTCTTACGGGACCGTTCAAAAAGCCATGCAAAAAACCTGGAGAAGGGTCTGAAGCGACTCAGGTAGTTCGAAACAGGGCCCAAAAACAATAGGACGGGAATAATGGCGACGACGTTACCGCATACGGATAAAAGGTATGCGGATATAACGGGCATCTTCAAATAGAGGAGGGCCATCGGGATTGCCCCCCGCAATTCAAAAATAGGGAGCATGGCCACCCCGACAGTCTTTGCCTCGGGAGTGGATAATAGCCTTACTACCTCGGTCAACATCCCTCAAGCCTCCCAGCCGTAACTGCCTATGAGCTTTACAAAATCGCAGTCTGCGATCACCGTGTGAGAAATGCCGTGATCTTTACGCTCAACAAGGGTGAGCCGTTGCGCCTTATCATTCCCCACCGGCATGACAAGGCGCCCTTCCTCTGCCAGTTGCCCAACTAGGGGGTCCGGTACCGACGGCGCTGCAGCGGTGACTATAATCCTATGAAATCGGGCATCTTCCGGCCATCCCTGTGATCCGTCGCAATGCCTGATGACAACATTGTAAAACCCCAATCCGGCCAGAAGATGTCTCGCCTTCATCGCCAACCCCTGTATTCGTTCAGTACTAAAGACCTGCTGACACAGCATCGCCAAAACGGCTGTTTGATATCCGGAGCCCGTTCCAATCTCCAGGACCCGATGCCAGGGCTCAAGCGCGAGTGCCTCCGTCATAAGGGCCACCACATATGGTTTGGAGATGGTCTGCCCGTCGCCGATCGGCAAGGAAAAGTCACCGTAAGCGGTTGCAGCGAGGGCCTCTTCAACAAACAGGTGACGGGAAATCTTCTCCATGGCGTTTATCACCCGTTGGTCCGCGATCCCGCGGGCTGCGATCTGCTCCCTGACCATTCGTGAACGAAGGATTTGGTATTCCTTCTCTCCTCGTATGCCTAAAAGGCTCACCATTTTTCTCCGGAAGGCGGGACCATTCCCCATATCGGCGCAGCATCAACGAATACCTGCACCCATCGAGTCAAAACAGGATATCCTTCCCGTGCACCTATGCCATGGGAGTGGAACAGAAACACGCCTCACAGGCCATGCAGGTCAATGCCCAGCGGCATTCCTCCGCACATCGCCCTCGACCGTTTCAAAGGCGCTCTATCAGGGGGAAGGATATGAATACAATCCATTATTGGTATTGATTTGGTCGGGGCGAGAGGATTTGAACCTCCGACCACTGACACCCCATGCCAGTGCGCTACCAGACTGCGCTACGCCCCGACCTCGTTTTCCGGCTGCATTTCTGATTCCGATTTCACTATATTGAGGATCTGAAGAAGCTGATCCTTATGCTCTCGAAGCAAATGGATGCAGATGGCCGGATCCAACTCCATTGACTTTTCCTCTTTGGGGCCGCCGCCATTCCCTGGAAATCCCTGAGCCTTGCCCTGACGTGCCGCCTTTTCGGCGCCCAACTGTTTTTTGGCCCCTGCGATGGTGAATTTTTCATTATACAATAATTCTTTTATCCTGGAAAGGACCACCAGGTCCTTTTGCCGGTATACCCGCTGTCCGAACCGGTTTTTTGCCGGCCTGATCTCCTTGAATTCGGACTCCCAATAACGCAATACATAAGGCTTTACGCCAAAAATGCGGCTTACCTCGCCGATCTTATAAAACATCCTTCTGGGAATGGAGGGATCCAAGCTATTCTCATCCATTATTGCGACATCCTACTCTTTCTATATTAATATTTTTGGTTCAGGGATACAATAACGAAGTTACTCTGTAAGAGGGCGCTACGACGTCTGAGGGCTACTCTTGAGAATAGGTGTTTCGAACCCTTTTTTCATCAAATCCTGACGAACGGCCTCTGCCTCCTTCGCGCTTTCGAAATTCTCCAGAACAACGGTATACATCGTCGTTTGAGTCATTTCCTCCCGAATAACCGTCCTGTATCCTCGCCGGTTGAGCCCTTCAACGATCCCCTTGGCGCTCTCCTTATGGATACACGAACTAATCCGAAGAGTAAACCTCCCATCAGGGGAGGGAATAAGGACCGGATCAAATTCATCGCCCTTTAAGCGATTGAGTACCTTCACTGCCTCCGATTTCTGCGTAAACGTGCCGGAATATACATTGTACATCTTGACCTTACCCGGATTCTCCTTGATTACCGGGGCATATCCCATGCCGATCATTTTTTTGAGCAAACCTTCCGCATTCTCGCGTATCACACAACTGCTAAGCTGGAGGTAGTATGGTGAAGGGGATGCTGCCGAGCCTTTCCGTGACACTGCCCGTCTGACCTCTTCCTTTGGTTGCTTCTTGATCTCCTTTTTTTGCGTGGTCTGTGATTCCCTTTGTTCCTTCATCCGAGCGGGTGCGTCCTTCCGAGCGACGTCGGACGATCCGGGAGCCGCCTTCTTTTCTTCCGCCGGCGGCCCAGGCGCCGGCCTTGGCGCCCCCTTGCTCTCCACAGGCTGGGCATGCTGCACCACCTGAGGGGAAACGTCACCCTTGCCCTGGGCACCCCTGTCGATGCCCGCCTGAACGGGCATCTCCTGATCCGGTCCCTTTCGGACCCGTGCGTCGTGTTCCGGTACGGTTACGGGCGGGGGTTCCACCGGCTTTACGGTATCGGCAGCCTTTTTCGCAGCAACTGTTACGGAGCCTGACCCCTTTTCGGGTTTGGGGGTAGAGACCCAGGAGTCAATCTTCGACCCAATCCCTTCCATCAGCAGCGAAAACCATCGTTTCCCATAGGGCGTGGCCTGAGAGAAATACACTGCACACAACAGCATCAGAATAATCAGCCCGACGAGAATGAATGGCTTATTTCCCCGAGCTTCCTTTACAGAAGTGGAAGAGGGTGGGGCTAAATTGATATTTTTCATTATGGTCTGTTATCCCTCTCTGTTCCGTATGACATTTCACTATATATAAAAAATTCAACCATGTCAACCAATTGTTAGCCTCTCCGTTCGAATAAAATCCAGCAATTCCCTGACCGCTCCCTTGCCGCCATCCCTTTCGGTCACATAGTCGACTGCCTCCCGCACCTCCCTGACTGCATCACCAGGGGCCGCAGAAAGCCCCACCGCTTCCAAAAGGGGCAGATCGTTCAGATCATCCCCCATAAAGGCCACATCCTCGGGCGCGCATGCGCATTGCTTCAGAATGTCCCTGAGCAGGCCCACCTTATCCCCCACCCCCTGCCAGACATACGCAATGTTCAGTTCGCCGGCCCGTGCCTCAACCAATCCGGAATTCCGGCCGCTGATAAGACCGACCTCGATCCCCTCCCTCCGGGCAAGGCTGATCCCCATGCCATCCTTGACATTGAATGATTTGAATGCTTCGCCGTCAGGGCCGTAAATCAGTTGCCCGTCAGTGAGGGTGCCGTCAACATCCAAGAGGACGAGCCGTATACGACGGGCCTTGTTTTTCAGCATATCCCGGGAAACAGGTGGCATGCCTACACCATTCCCGCCTTCAACAGGTCGTGGAGGTGGATGACCCCAATGGGTCTTTCGTGATCATCAGTGCAGATGAGGGAGGTGATGGAATAGCGTTCCATGATCTCCACCGCCTTTGCCGCAACCTCATTCTGTGAAATAGTCTTGGGATGGCAGGTCATGACCTCTTCCACCCGCTTGTGCAGGAGATCGTTGTGTCGTTCCAGCAATCGCCTCAAGTCGCCGTCGGTTATGATACCGGCCAATTTCCCTTTTCCGTCCACCACGCAGGTCATGCCCAGTCTTTTGATGGTCATTTCATAGAGGGCATCACGCATCAGTTGCGACGCCTGAATAACCGGTATCTGATCATTTTTATGCATGAGATCACCGATCCTCATCAACCGTCGCCCCAGGGCACCCCCTGGGTGAAAAACGGCGAAGTCCTCTTCCTTGAATCCCCTCTTTGACAAGAGGGCTATGGCCAAGGCATCCCCGAGCGCCAGGGAGACCGTCGTACTCACCGTCGGGACAAGGTCGAAGGGGCACGCCTCTTTCTGAAATGAGGCGTTCAGAAAACAGTCGCTCTCCCGTGCCAGCGTGGAAAGCGGGTTGCTGCTGATGCAAACGAGGGGGATGCCGAATCTCTTGATGCAGGGGATTAGGCCCTTTATTTCATCCGTCTCCCCGCTTCGCGACATTGCCAGCACCACGTCACCGCGGACCAGCATTCCCAAATCACCGTGCAGGGCGTCGGCAGGATGAAGGAAAAATGCAGGTGTTCCGGTGCTTGCAAGGGTTGCGGCAATCTTCTTACAGATGAGGCCTGATTTGCCCATCCCCGTTACCACTACCCTTCCCCTTGAGGTGTAAATCAAATCCACGGCCTTGACGAAATTCTCATCGAGCCGTTCCTTCAATTCCAGGATTGATCGACCTTCAAGGTCCAGAACCTCCCTGGCCTGTTCCAAAATGTCACTCATGATCCTCCCTCACCTTGTTGACATCCCGTACACATCTGAACCCCGCACACCTGTATCCGCCATCAGGACATCCCCCTCTGCGGAAGGCTGCGCGTAACTCGTCCGGGGGACTCTCCCAGCCTCCGCCTCTTAATACATGCCATGAACCTTCCGAGGGACCCTGGGGATTTGCATGCACCGTCTGGTGGTAGTATTCCGGACTATACCAGTCCGCGCTCCATTCCCACACATTGCCTGCCATATCGAGACATCCGACGGGGCTCACCCCCGTTGGATAGCTCCCTATCGGGGCGGGGCCGTCGGATGTGCTGTTTTCTTTCGAGTAGCACCTCCCTTCCTCCCAGGCATCTCCCCATGGGTACCGCCTGCCATCGGTGCCGCGGGCGGCCTTCTCCCATTCGGCCTCGGTGGGGAGCCTTTTTTGTGCCCATGCAGCATAATCAGCGGCATCCTCCCAACTCACCCCGGTGACGGGCTGATCAGGTTGATCAAAACCGGGCTTCCCCCACAGCAGGGGAGGACGATGGCCCGTTTCCTTTAAAAACACCTCATACTGCACATTGGTCACCTCATATTTGTCGATATAAAAGGCATCCAGAAAGACCTCGTGGATGGGGTCCTCGTCCTCACGCTCCTTCGAACCCATCATAAAAGGTCCGGCAGGGACAAGCACCATAGACTCAAATCGACTCAGATCCATTGCCTTAAGCGCGGCATGTAAGGCCTTGGGCTCGCATCCGTCATTATCCCGCCCTTTCCCTCCCGTTGACGTCCCGGCCATCCTCTCCTTGATGACCCTCACGAGATCCTTCATATCCTTTATGTCCCCGCAACCCTCAAGGTCAAGCAGTTGCCCGTTCGTCTCTGTAGGCGCCCTCTTCCTCGTGGGGGTATCCATGGCATGCTGCCCGGTTTTTATCTTTCCCGCAAGACGGGCTGCAAGCTCCTCGATTCGCCAGTCGATATCCTGCAGCCTTTCGGGGAAGGAAATCTGATCCGTCACCTCAAGCTCCCTGGTAACCGTGTCAAAAATCTTTATGCTGACGGTATATCGCCCATCGAGTTTGTTCACCAATCCCACCAGGACCTTTTCGATCCCCAGCATCCAGCCGATTTCCAGGGCGGCTTCATGATCGGATACACCGCACTTTTGAAGAAACCGAAGGGTGCCCTGGGGATCGAAAATGGAGGGATGACATTCAATCTTGTTGCACCCCGAGGGTCTCAGGAAACCTCGCTTGTTGAGAATCTCGCTCATTCCATCCTTGCTCATCACATCGAATTGCTGAAGATGACCCAAGTGTGTCCTGATGTCTTGTGCGATTGTCTCTCCCAGATCCACAGAGAGGTTCGGCGAGGTCTCAAGATCGACGACTGCAATGCCGATCTTATTCGATGCCGGTGCAACTCCGGTAATGAGGCATACGACCGCAATGATGACCCCCAAGAGCAGCCCGATGCGACAAGGAGTTCCATCCATTAGTCCTTCTCCGTTCCTCAACGCGCACCCCTGCTACGATTAAACCCATCCACTGCCTTTTATCAGGGCATCAATCTCCATCGCCTGAAGGAGAATACCCTCCAGATCATTGAGCGGTATCATATTGGGGCCATCACAGAGCGCCTCATCCGGCCTGTCGTGCACCTCCAGAAAGAGGGCATCACACCCCACCGCAACGGCCGCCCTGATGAGGTATGGGCAGAATTCCCTTTCACCCCCGGATGCGATCCCCTTGTGAGCAGGCAATTGAACACTGTGCGTAGCATCAAATACAATAGGATAGCCGAACCCCCGGATGATGGGGAACGACCTGAAATCCACCACCAGATTCTGGTAGCCGAACGCATATCCCCTTTCGGTGATCAGCACCTGGTCGTTTCCCGCTTGTAACGCCTTTGCAGCGATCTGGCCCACCTGACTGGGAGCGATGAATTGTCCCTTCTTAATGTTGACTGGCTTTCCGGTCTGTGCGGCGGAGACTATGAGATCGGTTTGCCTGCAAAGAAAGGCAGGTATCTGGATCACATCGAGCACCTCCGCAACCCTTTCCGCCTGATCGGGGGTATGGATGTCCGAGAGCAGGGGAACACCCACCTCGAACTTGACCTTTTTAAGAATGGCAAGCCCCGCATCGAGACCAGGTCCCCTATACGAGGAATGGGCGGTCCGATTGGCCTTGTCAAAGGAGGCCTTGAAAATGAAGGGAATGTTCAGTCGGGAGGTCAGTATCTTGAGGGCCTCCGCCATACGAATACAGTGCGACTCCGACTCAATAACGCAGGGACCTGCGATGAGGGCGAGCGGAGCCCCATCACCCACGACGACGCCCTCAATGTGTATCCGGTGCGGCGGATGATTACCCCTCTGTATCTGCCCCCCCTCCATGCCCTCTTTTCCTTATCTCCGGTCAGACTGCATCCGATTTCTCAATGCAGCCTTTACAAAATCACGAAAAATCGGATGCGGCGCCATAGGTTTTGACTGAAATTCCGGGTGAAACTGACAAGCCAGAAACCATGGATGCCCCTTGAGTGCGATGATCTCCACAAGATCTCCCTCCGGGCATATTCCGCATATCTCGAGCCCCTTTCCTGTCAATTGATCGCTATAGGAGGGATTGAATTCATAACGGTGCCGGTGGCGCTCGCTCACCTCCGCCCCGCAATATGATTGATAGGCAAGGGAATCATTGGAAAGCAGGCACCGGTATTGTCCAAGCCGCATGGTGCCCCCTTTATCCTTGATCCCTCGCTGCCCCGGCAGGATATCAATCACCGGATAAGGCGTATGCGGATCGAATTCGGAACTGTTGGCCCCGTTCAAGCCGGCGACATTGCGGGCGAACTCTATAACGGCACACTGCATGCCGAGGCAAATGCCCAGGAAGGGAGTCCTGGTTTCCCGTGCCCAGGTTATTGTCCTGATCTTTCCCTCGATTCCCCTGTTGCCGAATCCCCCGGGGACGAGTATCGCATCGGCACCTGCCAGGTATTGCTCCGGCCCATCCCTCTCGATTCCCTCCGCATCGATCCAATCCTGCTCCACCTCCGTCTCGTTTGCGATTCCTCCATGATTCAATGCCTCGGTAAGGCTCTTGTACGAATCCTGCAGATCGACATACTTGCCGACAATGGCTATTCTCACCGTGTGCTTCGGGTTCTTGACCTTGCGTACGATTTCTTCCCACACATCGAGGCAACATTTCCTGCCCTTGAGCCTCAAAAGATCGACGATGATCTGGTCGAGCCCTTCCTGGTGAAAGACCAGGGGAACTTCATAGATTGAGGGCACATCCTTTGCGGTAATGACCGCTTCTTGCCTGACGTCGCAAAAAAGGGAGATCTTGGCCTTTATATCGGGAGGCAGAAAACGATCGGTCCTGCAGAGCAGGATATCCGGCTGGATACCGATCTCTCTCAACTTGTTGACGCTGTGCTGGGTGGGTTTTGTCTTTAACTCATCCGCTGCCGCTATATGGGGAACCAGGGTCAGGTGGATGTAGATCACATTTTCTGCACCCCGGTCCTTGCGGAATTGACGAATGGCCTCCAAAAACGGAAGGCTTTCGATGTCGCCGACCGTCCCGCCTATTTCAACGATCACCACGTCCACCCCTTCGGATATCCTGAGGATGGATTCCTTTATCTCATTGGTGATATGGGGGATAACCTGTACCGTGCCGCCAAGGTAATCCCCTCGTCGCTCCTTTGATATAACCGAATAGTAGATCTTACCCGCGGTAACATTATTCAATTTGGACATGCATGCATGGGTGAATCGCTCATAGTGCCCGAGATCCAGGTCCGTCTCGGCGCCATCATCGGTGACATAGACCTCTCCATGCTGAAAAGGGCTCATGGTTCCGGGATCCACATTGATATAGGGGTCAAATTTCTGGAGGGTCACCCGAAATCCCCGACTCTCCAGAAGGCATCCGATCGAGGCTGATGCAAGGCCCTTTCCGAGTGACGATATCACGCCTCCGGTGACGAAGATATATTTCACTGGCATTTCCGGCCCTCTATCCTATGTTCCTTGACGCCCGTCAAGGATTCAATGCCCACTGCTGAAAGGAATTCAGGACTTAAGGATCGTTCAATACCGCTCCGCCTTATGCAGCGGATACGGCCCGGCCTCAAAAAAATAAGGCCCCCGGAGAAGTCATTTGGCTCTTTTTCATTGTGTCTCAGGAGGTCTTCAATTCGGGCAATAAAAACGATCCACATAATTCAATAGCGGGAAGTGGTATCCATTGAATCCGTAAACGGGGTAAGTATAGTATACCCCTGTAGACAATTCAAGGGCATTCGGGCACCTTGTCCAGGCACCTACGTCGCGCAACAGGAGAAATTCGTTGTTTTTACCAAAGCAAGGCTGTCGATTTCGATATTCTAGACCTTGCCAAGGCAAGCGATGAGGGATGAAAGAATTATATGCGGAGATATCATAGAAATCCGGGATTCATTCATTATATTTTAAAATGATGGCAAAATTTGAAAAAATATCGAGATATATCATAAAAAATGGAGGCGTAATCATCAAAGCATACGGTCAATCCCCTGCATATTCTTTACAAAGCACTCTAAAAAGTGGTATAATTTCATAGGTCTTAGTTATAGTTAATCCCTTTTTCCGAGAAAGGTTAGGTGAGAGAGGTGAGAAAAACTATCCTAGTGTCCTTCCTGATTCTTTTAATCCCCCTCATGTGTGTCAATGCAACTGCTCAGCAATACTACTCCGGGTATTACACCAGTCCCTACTACGGTGGATACTACGGCGGGTACGGCTACGGCTCTCCCTCCTACGGCTATAGCGGCTACGGCGGGTACGGCTACGGCTCTCCCTCCTACGGCTATGGCGGCTACGGCGGGTACGGCTACGGCTCTCCCTCCTACGGCTATGGCGGCTGCGCACCCCGTCAAGGTGGTTTCGGTCCGCCCGGGCATGGCAGTCAAGGATGCGGAAGAGGCCGGGACCACGATTCCTGGTCTAAATATTTTGCTGCCCTGGCCGTTGTGAATGCCCGACTCCAGACCATGCAAATGCTCTACGGAAGTCTGCATCTCAGCGGGGCATTGGGAAACAGTGCAGCCATATTGCTCCAGTGATCATTTCCACGTGTTGAAAATGGATGGCGAGCAAAATTGCTGATCACTTTTCCTTGCCGTGACGCGTATGCAATTGAAACTGTGACATAATTTCTATGAGAAAGGGGTGTGTCATGACGTATCGAGCGATGAGACGTGCCTGCGTGGTCATTTTATTCTCGCTTTTATTGCTTGTGTCTATTAGCCTGAGCAACGCGAGCGCCTATTTTTCATCAACCTATGGCGGCTATAGTGGGCTCTACGGTGGCTACGGTGGCGGCTATGGCGGGCTCTATGGTGGCTATGGCGGCATGTATGGTGGCCTCTATGGTGGCTACGGTGGACTCTATGGCAGCTATGGCGGGCTCTATGGTGGCTATGGCGGCCTCTACGGCATGTACGGCGGTGGCTACGGCGGACTTTACGGTGGCTACGGCGGCCTCTATGGTGGCTATGGCGGCATGTATGGTGGCCTCTATGGTGGCTACGGCGGCCTCTACGGCATGTACGGCGGCATGTCCGGACTTGACCTCGGACTGGGCACTATGCTTAATCCATTGGGTTATTATTCCTTAGGCGGCATGTATGGCCCATGGAATTCCTTTGATCCGCTTTCCGATCCGTTGCTGGGATTGGGTATGTTTTCCGCGGGCCTTTTATAATGCGTGGCGGATTTACGATCTACCACCCCTTTTGCAGCCCATTGGAATAAATAAACCATGAATGGCGATTATGCAATGTAATTCATTCATTGGAAGCGTTATAAATTCAAGGGGTATGTAAAGTGATGCGGGAAGATATGAAAGGCTTTTCATACTATCATGCATTTTATCTGCCGGTCATGCGATTGTTAGAGGAGAATTTGTCATTCGACATACTCATTATAACTATTAAATTATTGTTTCATTATACGTCTTTATGTTCGATAAAAAAAAGGGGGAGACTCCCTATCGGCATAAAAATTGCAGCAAATATTATTGAATTATAGATGTTTTATTTTTCAGACGAGGTATATATCAACTGAAATTTCTTAGTTATCGGTTCATAATTTTTAAATTCAACAAATTAAGCGATATGCAGTTCGCTGTGGACCCCAGGAGGTGATGAGTATGATTTACCCATACATGAAACTAAGGAGGTGGTGTTAAGGAACGAAATGTCGTAGGGTTTATGTTTGTGACATATTAAACTCCCAAAATAAGTGATTACAGTGCAAGGTTCATGGAGGTAGGATAATGAAGAAAGGTATTTTGTTTGTTTGCATATTGGTAATCGCTCTTGGCCTTTGTTTCTCCGGAGCACAAGCCTACTATGGCGGCTATGGCGGCCTTTTGGGCGGCTATGGCGGATATGGCGGCCTTTTGGGCGGACTCTATGGTGGACTCTATGGCGGACTGATGGGCGGACTCTATGGCGGACTGATGGGCGGACTCTACGGTGGCTATGGCGGCCTTTTGGGCGGATATGGCGGGTATGGCATGTACGGCAGTATGTACAGCCCGTTCGGCTTCCATAACCTCTACTATCCTGTGCAAACGGCCGGTGGGCTGACCTATCAGGTACCGTTCCTGCAGATTGCTCCTCTACTGGGTGTTGCCGGATTGTATAACCAACTCTTCCCGAATCTGTTTAATCCTCAGCCGCAGCTTCCACCTATTGTCAATGTGAGCACACCGACCTCATTGGGGGTAACCTTCCCCACTCCGGTTGGTACCTTTTCGATAACCTGATAGTATCCGGTTGCACAAAAAAGGCGCGGGGATCACCAATCCCTGCGCCTTTTTTTCGCCCTTTTTTACGAAAACGATCCTCGCCGACATTTTTCCTCGAAAATATCCCGAAGGATATTGAGTAATTACTCCATGCTGTTGTATCGCATCGGCAATTATCTTACTATACCCATGGCGCCCAATTCTGATCACCGTACGGGCAATCTTTCATAGGCCGGAGGGTTTCTGTGAGGGGCAGGGATAAACGAATCGCACCGGTCGGCATTGCCGTCATCGTCATCCTTACCGTTTTTGCGTATCGAGGCAGCATCCGCAATCATCTCCTCGAATGGGACGATCAGGTTTATGTGCGAGAGAATCCCTACATAAAGGGGATAACGTGCTCACATCTCAAGACCATCCTCACGCAACCCTATTTCAAAAACTTCAGCCCCCTTCATCTTCTCTCCTATTGCGCCGACCATGCCCTCTGGGGAGAAGGCTATGCCGGCTATCACGTCACCAACCTGGCCATCCATATCGTCAATGGCATTCTTCTGCTTCTCCTTGTGTTCCTCTGGACCCATGATTATTGGATCGCCCTTTTTGTTGCCGCTGCATTGCTCATACATCCCGTGCATGTGGAGTCTGTTGCGTGGATCTCCGAACGAAAGGGGCTTTTATGCGCCCTGTTTTTTTTCGGTGCCTTGCTTGCATATGACCGGCTCAAAAAAACCCGAATAAGGGGATGGTATCTTGCAGCCTTCCTTCTCTTTTCCCTCAGCATCCTGTCAAAGCCCATGGCGGTCACGCTTCCCTTGATTTTTGTACTCCTGGATAGGACGCTCTACCGGGAACCTTCATCCCCGGGAGACCTCATCCCATTTTTCATCCTTTCCCTGTTTTCCGGGCTTACCACAGTATGGGCACAAGGCACCGGCGGTGGAATCAAGGGATACATGGGAGGAAGCATCGTTACATCCATCCTCTCCATCCCCGTTATCATACTCCGCTATATCTCCCGGATATTCTGGCCGTTTCCCCCATTCAGGCTTTCTGCACGATACGTACTCCGCGGGAATATGGTTGCCCCGCATGCGGCTCTCCCTGCCTGGGGTCTGCTGGTACTCGTTGCGATTCTTGTATTCTACCTGTACTCCCGGCTCCCCTCCGGGGAAGGTCGCATCACCGTTGCGGGGACCACCTGGTTTTTCATCACCCTGCTGCCGGTGCTGAACCTTATCCCCACCAGCACGCAGATGGCCGACCGGTACCTCTATCTCCCCGCCATCGGCATTTATATAGCGATGGGGACATTGCTTGCACGGGGGATACGAAAGGCCGCTCATGTATCCCCTGCAGGGATGATCTCACTCATTATCCCGCTTGTGTGGCTGACCTGCCTCGGCGCGAAGACCCGCATGCGGGTGGCGATCTGGCAATCGGATACCACCCTCTGGGAGGATGCCTTGGAGGAGGACCCCGAAAACTATTATGCACTCACCAATCTGGCAAACGTCTACCTTTACAAGGCGATTGATGAGCCCGATACAGGACAACGAAGGAAGGCCGCCGAGAAGGCGAACAGCATCTTTCTCCGTGCCCTGGAGATCAATCAGGATTACGCATCAGCGCACCTGGGAACCGCAAGCACGCTCATTCATACCGGCTCCGCCCGGAAGGCACTGCCGCATCTCAGCAGGGCGTTACTCCACAATACGGAGCCCCTACAAAGGGTTCGAATATACTATACCGCGGGTCTCGCATTCATGCACATCGGACGAAGGGATGAGGCAGCCCTCTGGTTTCACAAGGCAATAGAGGAGGACAGGGGTTTCAAGCCCGCCTATTTCGGCCTGGGCCATCTCTATATGAACATCGGGCAGAACACGGAGAAAAGGGACCTGTGGCTGCAACGCGCCGCAGCGGTATATCAGGAGCTGATGCGCCGGTTTCCTGAGGAATTCAAGGCCTATTTCTCTCTGGCGGTGGTGAGGGAGAATGAGGGGCGTCCGGCCGAGGCACTGGCACTCTACAGGCAGGCCCTTGCACTTCCGGTGTCACCGGGGGAGGAAAGGGAAAGGGCCGATGCCCACATCAATATCGGAATCATCCACCAGCGGCAGGGAAGATATTCCCAGGCGATGTTCCATTACAGGGAGGCGCTGAGGATTGCACCCGGACATTCCCGTGCCCAGGAGATCGAGAGGACACTCGATGCGCTTCGGGAGGCCCTTTCGGCACAGCAGCATGCCTCATGATGAGCCGAATAATTCATTTGACCAGGACAGCCTGCAGTCGACCCACAGGAGATACCTAAAAAAGCCCCTGGGGGAATCCCGTTGAAGGCCTGATTCCCAAGGCTGCCATTCCCATTGCCTTCTCAAGCAGGATCCTTCCCTCCACATAATCGGGCTTGATCCTGAGCGCCTCCTGGATGTTTTCGATTGCATCCTGATACGAGCCCAGCATCAGGTGGCTGTACCCGATTCCGTAAAAGGCCTGGAAGTTTTGCGGCTGGCGTCGTGTGACCTCCTGGTACTCCCGTATCGCCTCCCGGAACCGTTGCTGATTGAAATACGCCACCCCCAGATTAACCCTGGCATCAATATGATCGGGGTCCATCTTCAAAACGTTTTGATACGCCTCAATGGCCTCGTCGATCTGCCCCTTCCCGAAATAGGCCAAGCCGAGGTTGATGCGGGCCTGCACATTGTCAGGCATCACCGAAAGGGCACGGGTATACTGCTCGATCGCCTCATTGAACATGCCCAGATTATAATAGGCGACCCCCAGATTCACCATTGCCTCAACGTTCATGGGGTCGAACTCAAGTGCCTTCCGGTAGTCTGAGATGGACTGATCGATGAATCCCTTGTGGAATTTCGCTATCCCCATATTCACGTATGCCCCGGGGATGGAGGGGTCGATATTGAGTGCCCTGGTGTATTCGTAGATCGCCTCGTCGATACGTCCCATGCCGAAATACGCAATCCCCAAGTTGTAATAGGATTCGGCAGAGGTTGGATCGAGGTATATGGACTCCTTGTACTTCTCGATTGCCTCATCGAGCCTTCCCTCTTTGACCAGGAGGGTCCCCAGTGCATTATATGCCTTGGGGATATGGGGATTATGATCGATAATCCGCTTGAGCTCCGCATGGGCCTCATCGTGCTTCCCCACCTGTATATACACGGTGGCCAGATTTATCCGTGCCTCGTTGTGATCGGGTTCCCTTGCCAACGCCTCCATGAAAAGGCCTTCAGCCTCCTCCAGTCTTCCCAGTCCCAGGTAGGCACTTCCCAGGTTGTTATAGGCATCCACGAGGTTCGGATCATATTCCAGTGCCTTGCGGATCGGCTCCACTGCCTCGGCAAAGCGATTCCGGGCCACGAAAATACTTCCCATGTTGTTGTATGCCTGGGCGTAGGTAGGCTCGATCTCGATGGCCTTATGAAAATATCCCATGGCCTTATCAAAATCATTGTTCATATAATACACTACACCCAGATTATCGTACGCCTCGATATAGGTGGGATTGAGCTCGATGGACTTGTTAAAGCACTGAATCGCATCCTCAATCCTTCCTATCCTGTTGTAGATCGTGCCGAGGTTGTTATAGGCATTGATGTATTGGGGATCCAGCCTGATGGCCTCTTTCAGCTCCTCAATCGCCATATCCGTCCATCCCTTTTTGTCGTATACATACCCCAGGACGAAATGGGTGAAGACATCGTTGGGATTCACCTTGAGGAGGCTCTTGAATTCCTCGATCGCCCTGTCAAAATCCCCGATCATGTAAAAGTACGTCCCCCGGTTCAGGAATTCAAGAAGCCCGATCATATCCTTGGGATCCGGGTAGGATGCATCCTCCTTTTCGTCACCGATTGAGGCGGTCCACATATAACCGAGGCTCTCCAGCCTGTCCCTGGTGTCCTTATCAAGGCTCCTCTGGGTCCGATGGGAAAAGCCCTTGTTGGAAAAGCTCTCTATCATGGCGTCCAGGCGACTTTCCATTTCCCGCACCTTTTGAGTGTTTTTCTCGTAGAGATTGACGGACTCATTTGGGTCCTCCGACAGGTGATACAATTCGGAGCGGGGGGCCCTGATCAACTTCCAGTCCGCGGTGCGTATCCCCTCCAAGGGACTCCACTTGTGGTTATACAGCGGATAGAAGGTCTCGCAGTACATCTCGAACTCCCTCGCCGGCGGGCCATCCCGCCTTAAAAGGGGCATACCGTGAACACCCCCGTTATAGCGAAGACCGGCAAGATCGAGAATGGTGGGAAAGATATCGGTGAGGCAGACCTCCTGATGCACGACCTGACCGGGGGAGATGCGCGCGGGATAGCGAAAAATGAGCGGCACGTGGATGGTGGGATCATAAATGAAAATCGCATGGGTCTTTTCTCCATGGTCCCCCAGACCCTCTCCGTGATCAGAGGTAAAGCATATCAGTGTCGTGTCGAAGAGATCCATCTCCTTGAGGGCGGAGAAAAGCCTCCCCATGGCCTCATCCACGTACCTGATCTCTCCGTCATAGAGATTGTGCATATACTCCTCCTTGATCGGGGAGGGAGGATCATAGGGGGCATGGGGATCGAAGCAGTGAATGAATGCGAAAAAGGGGCGGTTATCCGCATCATCGATCCACTCGATGGCTGACTCAACCACCTTTTCGGCAGGCCGTTCGTTGTAGAAGAGGACCTTCTGCTCCGACTCGGAATTAAGATGATCGTCGTACACATCAAACCCCTGATTAAGGCCGAAGCGGGAATCGAGCACAAAGGCACCGATAAAGGCGCCGGTTCTATATCCTGCCTGCTGAAAGATCTCCGCCAGGGTGGTATTCTCCTCCTCGAGCCTGAATGTTCCATTGTTTCGCACACCGTGTCCAATGGGGAAAAGGCCGGTCATCATCGTTGAATGTGAAGGCAGGGTGACCGGTACTGCAGAGTATGCCCTTGAAAATCGTATCCCCTCCGAGGCCAAGGCATCGATATGCGGCGTCTTGATCCCTTCATACCCATAGCAGTGAAGGTGGTCCGCCCTGAGTGTGTCTATGGAGATTAGGATACAATTGACCCGCGATGAAGGGGGAGCGGTGAGCGAAACGGTCGGTTCCGGGATGTGGCGACAACCCGGAGCAACCAGAAGGAATAGCGGAAGAAAGACGATTAACACAGTAATGATACGACGATACTCATATGTTACACAATGCATTATATACCCCCATCGTTGTAATAGGCTTACCATGTTGGCACCATTTTTATTGTTAAAAACAAACGATGATAAAATATTACAAATGATGATAAAATATAAAAATTGTTCATAAAAAGAACAGGTTAGCTTATTTAGCATACCACACAAGGTCATAAATGACAATATCTTCCTTGTTGTCATTTCATGCGCCTTATGGGCCACGATTCTCAAAGCATACTTTGTGCCATATACGCGGTCCATGAAATTTTGATAACCGCAGGGTTATCCACGGAATTTCACCGAGGGTGTGATCGTGCCGTTGTGAAAACTCCGTACAGATGTTCATCGGATTGACAATTTTTTGAATGAGAATTTTCGTGAAAAGGGATTCGTAAAAAAAGATATTGACTTTATCGGGCATACATTCTATTCTTTAGGGATATTTCTTAAGGAACATCTTAGAAGGGTTGGTGACCATGGGTAAAAAGAAACGTGAACATTCAGGGAAGGGAAAGCCCGCCGTAAACGAAAGGGATCACCTGTCCGTGTGGAGAAAAATCGCCTCGGATCCTGTGCCCTTCATCTTTTTCGGATGCATTATCGGCTCAAAGATCTATTTCTTTATCGATTTCACGATCATCAGGGGTAATTTCGCCTACATGCTGAGGCTCATTGAATCCATGAGCAAGGGTGGAGGATTATCCAATGTTCTCATGAACATCATTGCACATTTCACCTACAATTGCGTCGCCATCCTCTTTGACGCCCTCATCATTGCCAGCTACATCATCCGATGCGAGCCGGTCAGCAGGGCGGAGGGATTCTGGGAACGCTACTATCCCCTTATCACGGTACTGTTTCCCATGCTGGGATTTACACTGCTCCTGATTCCCAACTTCCGTCTCTTTTTTCCGCCCTTCCAGATCGGCAGGCTCCTCATGCGTTTTGATCTTCCGCTCCTTTTCCCGCTTTTTATTGAGCTTGGCGGATTGCTCATCTCGCTGTTCGGTGCCGCGTTGAGCATTGCCGCACTCTGGAGCCTTCGGCAATGCTTCAGTCTCATGGCCGAGGTCAGACGCCTGGTGACCACCGGCATGTACCGTCGCATTCGCCATCCGCTGTATATGTCGGAGATCACCCATGCATTCGGCACCTCCATCCTCGCGGCGCATCCCGTTGCCCTCGGCATCTTTGTGATCACCCTGTTCCTTGAAATTATTCGGGCGAAAATTGAGGAGCGCAAGTTCCTTCGGGTAGTTCCGGCCTATGCTGAGTACAAAAAGCGGACCGGATTCCTGTGGCCGAAAATCTGGTAAGAGGTTCCCGCATTGAAAGCAGCGTGGCCCGTCATCCTTCCGCGCGTAGTGGCGATTATCAAGAACCGGTGGCCATACGTCTTTTTTCCGATCCTTATCCTTTTCTTCATATACTGGCTCTTGACACCGAGACAGAGGGAATGGACCAGGGACTACCTCGTACCCGTCCTGTTCTTCCTCGCCCTGGCAGGGCGCACGCTATGGCGTGCAATCAAATTGTTGCGCAGCACTGCAGCCAAGGGATCATTCGTCGCCCTGCTCTCCGTCAACTACCTTCTCGTCCTTTCCTTCATGGCCCTCACCATATTCAGCTACATCATCCGCAGCAAACCGACTCATCGGGCGGTCGGTATCAAAGAAAGGGCATTTCCGCTCTCTGTGGTTCTCTTTCACCTCATCGGTTCCTATCTTATCGCGACCCGGACGCAATTTCATTTTCATATCGTGCTGTACATCGGGGGCATCATGCTCTCCATTCTCGGAGTGGCCATTGATTGCCTTGCTATGTGGAGGCTCAGACGTTCCTTCAGTATCATGGCGGAGGTGCGGAGCCTCATCACCTCCGGGATCTATGGATGGATACGCCACCCGCTGTATGCAGGTGAACTCATCCATTTCCTGGGGATCGCATTGGTCTTCAACAACATCCCGACATACGGCATGTGTGCGGTGCTGATCGTGCTGCAATCCATGAGGGCACTGATAGAGGAGCGAAAATTGACTGCCCATTTTCCCGAATACATGCACTACCGGAAACAGGCGGGATTCTTTTTCCCGAAGCACCGGCGCGTGAAGATGTCACCTTCCGATGGTGTCCTGTTACCACCATGAAAACAGGTTTGTCAAGGCAAACATGCTCCCGAAGAGGTCGATCGGCTGGTGGTAGCCAAACAGGGGATGATAGTTGATCCCATATCCCGACAATGCGGCAGGGCTGAGCCCCCCCGGATTGACCAGCGCATTCTCTACACCGGTCCCGTACACCCCATAGAGATAGCCCAAGTAGCTCATGAGGCCCCCAGGATAGCCAAGGCCGTATATACCGCCACCGCCGTACAGGCCGCCGTACAGGCCGCCGTACAGGCCGCCATACAGGCCGCCATACAGGCCGCCGTACAGGCCGCCGTACAAATCCTCGGGATACAATGATGTCTCACCATCGGGATTCGTGCCGACGGCATACAAGGCCGGATTAGCCAGAAAAAGGGACCCCCCGAAATAGGCGTCGACGGGGGAAACCATTCCTGCGGCAATAATGAACAACGCCGCTGCTGCAATGACGATACAATAGCCCCACACGGTATGTCTGTCCATTGTCGTACCCTCCTCGTCAAAAGGATGAAAATCTAAAAAACGCAAAAACGCAATCGCTCACGTTCCACTACCCTATTTCCCCCAACCTATTGAAAAGTTATCAACAAACCAGGGTTTAATGGATCGAGCCGCTATGTGTGTATATCGAAAAGCATAAGATACTGTTTATTATAACATTTTTCCTATAATAATTCAACGGAAACCGTCTGAAGCCGTCTGATCATATCGACGCCTGTTGAGGTGGACTGAAGGTATGGCGTGTCCACCGTGCCGGAGGGATTCGACCCGTTCATGCGGGCATGATGGGTATGCATGGAGGGTGAAATGCTCCCCATGTCCGGGGAAGCGGGGAAAATCGGCTATTAACCTGCAATGATGCAGGTAGATGCTTCCCATGTCCGGGGAAGCGGGACTTCCCCGCGTATCAGCATTCCGTCCGCCGGGAAGCGAATCGTTCGTGAAGTGTTGCGGAAATCTCCTCCAGGGGGATCTCTTCCTGGTTTCCGGTCCGCATCTGTTTCAGGATGACCGATCCCCGGGCCAATTCATCCTCCCCCACGATGATGGTGTAGAGTGTATCCAGCCGGTCGGCATGCTTCATCTGCGCCTTGAGGGAGCCTTCCTGAAAGGACATCTCAGCAGGGACCCCAAGCAACCTGAGGTGATGTACCGTGCTGAAGGCACGCCTTTTGGCCTCAGGGCCAAGGTATGCTATGAATACAAAGCACCCCGCATGCTCGTCCGTCCGGGGGGAGGTCCCGGATAATGCCAGTACGAGCCTCTCCATTCCCAGGGCAAAACCGCAGGCAGGGGTAGGAGGACCGCCGAACTCCTCGACGAGCCGGTCGTATCTGCCTCCTCCGGCTATGGCATTCTGCGCCCCGAGCAGATGGCTGGTGATTTCGAACGTGGTCCGGGTATAGTAGTCCAGGCCGCGTACCAGATGCGGATTAAGGATGTAGCGAATCCCCTGCTCGTCCAGTAGCCCTCGTACCCGATCGAAATGCAGCGTGCAGTCGTCACAAAGGGTATCGATCACCCGGGGTGCCCGTTCCAGCACCTCTTTGCATGCCGGGTTTTTACAGTCAAGTATCCTGAGGGGATTCACCTCGAACCTCCTCCGGCAATCCTCACACAGAAGCGATGCTCGCTGCCCTACATACCTTCGTAATACGGTACGAAATCCCTCACGGCAGTCATGACATCCCAGCGTATTCACCTGTACCTGAAACGGCTCAGTGTCCCCGGCTCCACTCGTTCCCCAAAGCCTCTTGAACATGGTGAAGAGCAGGATGATCTGCTCCGCATCCGCCTCCGGCTCCGCAGCGCCGAAGAATTCCGCGCCGATCTGATGGAATTGCCTGGTCCTTCCGGCCTGGGGGCGCTCGTATCGAAACATGGGCCCCATGTAATAGAGCTTATGCCACCTCGGGTCCATATGCAGGCTGTGCTGCAGATACGCCCGCACCACCGGCGCAGTGCCCTCCGGTCTGAGACTCAAAAGCTGTCCCTTTTTGTCCGGGAAGGTGTACATCTCCTTGGAGACGATGTCCGTTTCCTCGCCGATGCTGCGGGTGAAAAGGGCTGTCTGCTCGAAGATGGGGGTCCTGATCTCTTTGTACCCGAAGAGTTCGAGCATGAGACGCGCGGTATGTTCGATCCATTGCCAGACACCAACCTCGGAAGGAAGGATATCGGACACTCCCCGTACGCTCTTGATCTGCACTGTCAATCAGCCTTCCTCCTCTACTTTCCGATCTGCATCCGCAGCCGCTCGACAATCCGTTTCAGGATCTCGAATAGATCGAAGTGGTAGCCCGGACTCCACGGCAGGGTCCGCTCATGCGCCACGATCCGGACCGATTCCCGAGAGCATCGGGAGATCTCGATCAAGGAACGGCTGTCTCTCTCCCCTGCCGCGCGAATGACAAAGGACCCCCGTTCCGTTTGCTGGAGGAAAAAAAGGAGCCGTTCATTGATCATATACTCGATGAGACGTTTGATTTGAAAGGACACCGGTTCGAGAATACCCGCTATGTCACCCCCTTCGGGCGAAAATACGATCACGGCCTCGCCCTTTCCGGGCTGCTCCACACGATCGATCATGCCCGGCATGATCAGGGGATGGGTGTGAATCGGCTGGAGGGGGATCCTTCGGGTACCCGGCTCCCTGCTTCGGGTGGCCAAAATCTCCTTCGGGTTTGGTGGCTTAGCCAGAGGGTTGAGGGAACGAAGGGATTCCTCATAGTCTTCTTCGGCCTCCCTCAGTTTGCGTGCATCCTCCAACCGCTCTTCCCGCCGCCTTCTTTTCCAGTCCTCCTCGAAACGTTCAAATCTATCCCACCATTTCTTTTCGTTCTTCTTTTCAGCAACCATGGACAATCCTAATGCGACTTGGATGGGAAGGTGATTCGCCTCTTTTTTTAGGAAACAAAGGGGGCAACAATCCTTGCCTTTCCGGCACCACCCTGTCACCTGACCTTGATGTTGTTCTTGACCTTCAAAACGCCCTTGACTTCCCGTGCCAACTCGATCGCCCTCTCCGCTTCCCCCTCGGTGCCCACAATGCCTGTCAGGGTCACCTCACCCTCCAGGGTATCGACATCGATCTTGAATCCCTTTACCATTGAGTCGGCGATCAATCTGGATTTCACCTTCGTGGTAATAATGCCGTCATCAACCTGTTGCCCCATGGTTCTTTCGTCCGAGGCGATGATGTATCCCCCTGCCGCGCCGGCACCCACCCACAACGGGGCGCATCCCACGGCGGTGAAGAAGGAAAACATCGAAAGAACGACAATGGCGGCGGCCCGTTTCACCCCGAAAAGTTTCATAAAGCTCCCCCCTCTATCATCTTCATGATAATTCCTTGCCACGATGCATGCCTCATGCATATCCCTGATAAATATATATAATTATCCCTGAAAAGTAAACCGGCAAGGCCCTTTTGCAGCCCCTTACCGTACCGTTGCCCCCCCCTGGAGTCGAGCCACAAACGGAACAAGGACCAGCTCGATGAGCACTATGAACCCGAAGACAAGGTGCACCTTTGGGGTGAGCCACTCCGGACTCCACCATGCAAGCACAAAAATAAGAAGCAGTGCCACCTGCGTGCCTACCCATATGAAGTACCATAGACCTACCCAGTTTTTTCTGAAGTAACACCCATAGGCAAGCAGCAGGGTGAACGCCCCGAAAAAGATCCCCAACAGCAGGGGGTATAAATGGGCCGGGTTCAGGAGAAACTGCAGCCCGTGCGCAGGTTTGAACCATTTGACAATGGAGAAAACAAGGACAACGAATCCATAGAGAAAAAGACCTGCGGCCATGCCGTAGAGCAAACGCCGATCCACCCCTTGATTCATCCTCTGAAGGCCGATGGCCTTCCACCTGATGGAGCCGGGAAGCCTTTTATGTTCGGATTGTTTTTTGGGACGTGAGGCCTTCGGCGCCATCAGGGGATGGCCGCACTCACCACAGATCTGCGCCCCGTAGGGATTAAGAAAATTGCACTTCGGACAATGTCGTGCCATACGCTCCCTCGTCAAAAAAGAAATTGGACACCAGCCTGAAAAAGGGGACCTCCGAGGTCAAGTTCGCTGGACCCGAAGTTGTCCACCCGGCTATAGATGACCTCCAGGGTGAAATAGGTATCCACGATACCATAGTCCCTTTCCAGGACTTCCGCATGTTTCGGATCGAAATGATCAAGGAGTATCCGTATCCCGCCCAATCCGTGGTACCCGAAGTGCCATCCATCCTGATCCTTGCCCAATGGCTTTTTCTCCTGGTACCACCACGCATCCACACCGCCGCCCACATAGGGAAGCAGAACCCCCTTCGTGGTGCGAAAAGGGACCCATCGCACGCTCATAAAACAGGGGACCATCCTGAAGGCGACCTCGTCGATGGACTTCTCTTGCGTGGCGGAAAGGATTGCGGTCCCCTCCATTTTCATGTATCCGGCACCGACACTGACATCGAGGTGCCGCCGATGAATCCATCCCATCTCGAACTGAAACTGCCATGGCCGATCATCGTACACGAGCTTGGCCTCATCGGATTGCGGCTCGAACCGGCCCACCTTCAGCCAGGCAAACCATTCCCCCCATGTGCCCGGTTGGTCCCTTTTCTCCGAATCCAGCGAGGAGATGAAGCACCCCCCCTTCTCCTCCACAAGATCCAACCAGCCCTTGGTTACCTGTGGCATCCCCTCCAGCTCGTTCGACCAATCAGACACATTGTCCGCCTTATCCCGTGCCCTGACTCGGATCATGTATGTCACATAATTGTCCAGGTGATTGATGTCCCAGTACAGACTCGGACTCCCCTGGACATCCGCCACCAGAACATCGATGTTCGCATCCTGGGCAGGATCATCCTTCGGCCAATAGTGCAGTTCATACCACCCGATGCTCTCCGTGAAATTCGGATCATTCACCCCGTCCGCATCCTGAAGGCTGTCGGTTGAAGGCTGCCAGTATATCCTCAGCCGGGTATCGCCGATCCCCACCCATAACCCAGAAGGGGGCGAGGGTGAATTGGGGTCCCAGGCAAAGGTGAGATACCTGACGACATGCTCATTATCCCCATACGTCAATGAGAACCTGAGGGTATATACCCCCTCCCGATCCACGATCGCGGGATCGAACTCCCAGGTCGAGATCCCGTCAGGGTCCATCAGGACCGGGCTTACCGGACTGAGTTGCCTGTTGGGATCCATGGTGGTGAACAGGGAGGCGTCGGGAACATTATTCGGATCACGCCAGTGATTCGGGTCGTCCCAGTTGGGCAGAACACGCATGCTCATAGATTCCTTGTTCGGACCGATAAACCGGTCCGTCATCGACAAGGAGAGCACATCCACCCGGGGAACATGGCGTGCCGTAATCCGGGCACCGGTATGGTGCGCGGTTCCTGCAAAAATGAGATCCTCGTTGGAGGGATTGGAAAAGATACCCCGAAGTCGGTTGTTGGGATCGAATTGTTCGTTGGGATCCGAGGGGGAGGGCACCGCGATCCATTCGGTTTCCTCGCCCCGATA
>JBLIRP010000018.1:0-46251 GCA_049472355.1 bacterium
GGAGGTGTATCTCGGCGATCGGTTCTGTCTGTAGATCCATGAAATGGGCAAATTGTTGACAAGAAATTTATATTATGTTATTGTTAATAATGATATTATAGGTTATGCTTCAACTTTCCGGGCTGTTGTGTTGGGTGAAAGGAGGTCCACATGACCAAGGCTGATTTGGTGATGGAGGTTGCCAAGCAGACATCGTTGACCAAAAAGGAATCAGAGACGGTCATAAAGACGATTTTCGGGAGCATAAGCGAGGCATTGAGCGCCGGAGACAAGGTGGAATTGCGAGGCTTCGGGAGCTTCAGGGTTCGGGACCGGAAGTCGCGACAGGGAAGAAACCCCAAAACAGGCGATACCGTGAAGGTTCCTGCCAAAAAGGTGCCTTTTTTCAAGGCAGGCAAAGAATTAAGGGCTATGGTTGACTATTAAGGAATTTGATAACCATCCCTGAATGTAATAGAAAGGGATTGTACTACGGGAGGTTGCAGAGACTCCCGGCAGTATTCCTTGGTTCGATCCCAAGGAATACCTTTGGATTGTTTGCAGATTAAAAGGGGATTGCCATGGGCTTAGAGATGAAACAGACACTCAGCATGAAATTGACCCAGAGGTTAATGATGACTCCTATGCTGCAGCAGTCCATTAAACTGCTTCAGTTGTCGAAATTAGAGCTGACTCAATTGGTTCATCAGGAGCTCCAGGAGAATCCTATGCTCGAGGAGGTTCAGTCCGAGGTGCAGGAGCGTTCATCGGAAGAGGAATCGCATGATTGGGAGAAGGATTCGATACGGCCTGAAGATATCAAATTGAGCGACGCTGAGCAACTTTACAGTGCCAGTGCAAACGAGGATTTTGACTGGGAAGGCTTTCTCAATGACTCGGGGGACACCGGATACTATTCGGAACCCGAGGAAAGGGAGGTGCCGCCCCTCGAAAATATCCTCACCCGTCCTCAGACACTCCAAAACTACCTCTTGTGGCAATTGCGCATGTCCTCAGTAGAGGAGCAGGAATTTTGGGTGGGGGAATTCATCATCGGGAATATCGATGAGAATGGGTATCTCAGGGAGAGCCTTGATGAGATTGCACAGGAACTCTCCGTTCCCCAGGAATTGGTCGAAAAGATCCTTGCCAAGGTTCAGACATTCGATCCGGTGGGGGTGGGAGCACGGGATCCTCAGGAATGCCTGCTCCTGCAGATAACGGAGGAGAAGCCGGAGAGAAGGGCCCTTCTTGAAAGGATCGTTCGTGATCACCTTCATCATCTGGAATTGAAGGAATATCCGGCCATTGCAAAGGATTTGGGCATCACCATCGATAACGTGATCGACCTGGCAAAGATCATCCTGAGTTACGATCCGAAACCGGGCCGGAAATTCGATCCCGAGGGATCATTCTATATTGTCCCGGATGTGTTTGTGTACAAAGTGGATGATGAATACGTCCTGACCCTCAATGACGAGGGGCTGCCTCAATTGAGGGTGAGCAATGCCTATAAGCGCATCTTGAGGAACGGACATAAGGCCCCTGATCAAACCAGGAAGTACGTGGAGGAGAAGCTCAGGTCGGCTGTGTGGCTGATAAAGAGCATTCAACAGCGGCAGCGGACCCTCTACAATGTGGCCTCGAGCATCGTGCGGTTCCAGCGTGAATTTTTGGATAAGGGACTGGCGTATCTGAGGCCCCTGACATTGATGGACGTGGCAAACGATGTTTCCATGCATGAATCGACGATCAGCCGGGTGACCACGAACAAGTATATCTATACCCCCAGGGGTATTTTTGAATTGAAATTCTTTTTTAATCCAGGCTTTAAAAGGGCCCAAGGCGATTACATCTCGTCGGTCAGGGTAAAGGAACTGATCAAGGAGATGATCAAGAACGAAGATGGCCGGAAGCCCCTGAGCGATAAGCAGATCTTACAAATGTTGAAACAAAGAGGGATCAATATCGCGCGGAGGACGATTGCCAAGTACCGCGATGAGCTCAATATCCTCCCTTCCCAGCGAAGGAAGGTCCTCTATCCGCGTCGGTCTTAAGAGAGCCCTTTCCGCCTGTTTTAAAAAAGATGTGCACCTTATAAAGCAGCCTGGATAATGAACACAGGTCGACAGATGCGGAATGAACCGGGTGTGGCATGTTTCTTCTATCCCTCCTCCTCTCTACCCTTTTTCGCGATTCTCATATATAATAGTTTGTTTATTGCGATATCCCCGGTCTCTGAATGTCGGCGAGAGGGGCCCTTGAAGGGAAATAAATGGATACAGGGAACCCGTATAGATCTTTTGTGAAGGAGGATATACATGCAGTTATCAATTACCGCTCGACATATGGAATTGACAGAAGCCCTCAAAGAGCATGTAAGGAACAGAATAGACCGCCTCACCAAGTATGGTGATGATATCATCGAGGCCAACGCCATTCTTTCGGTCGAAAAATACCGTCACAGTGCTGAGATCACGCTCATCGTCAACGGAACCACGTTCAACAGCGTGGACATGACGGAAAATATGTATACCTCGATAGATCGGGTGACCGACAAGCTGGAACGGCAACTCAAAAAGCACAAGGGGAAACGCAAGGGCCACAAGCACAGAAAGGACCTCAAGGATCTGCTGATGCCCGCGGATATCTTCAGCCCTGATCAGTCCGACGTAGAGGCGGAAAGGATGCGCCTTGTCAAATCGGTAAAGGTTGTCCTGAGGACGATGAATCTGAATGAGGCATTGGAGAATCTCGAAGTGAATAATACGGAGTGTTTCTTGTTCGTGAACGATAAAACCGATACAATTAATGTTTTGTACAGAAATACCGATGGAAAGCTATTGCTCATGGAACCAGAGGAGGTATGAATCCTGTCGAAAGGGAGGTTGGGAGGTCTATCAATGAAAGTGGCAGAACTGAAACTTATCGATCTTTTGCCTGAGAAGGTGATCGCCCCGGATTTAAAGGCCGATAATAAGACGGACGTATTGAGGGAACTGGTTGGGCTTCTGTATCAGGCGGGAAGGATCGATGACCAGGAAAAGGTATTGGAAGTGCTCCTCGATCGGGAAAGACTCGGAAGCACCGGGGTAGGATATGGCGTCGCCATTCCTCACGGGAAATACAACAGCATCGAGAATCTGATTGCCGCATTCGGACGGTCGAAGAAAGGGATCGATTTCGATGCGGTGGACAACAAGCCGGTTCATATCTTTTTTCTCTTTTTGGCTCCCGAAAACGCCGCCAATCTTCATCTCAGGGTTCTGGCCCGGAGTTGCCGCCTTCTGAAGCGGGACACCTTTCGGGAGTCATTGATGCATGCGGAAAACGCGGATGAAATCGTGAAGATCATTGCCAGGGAGGAAGGTGCCATGCCATAGACAGGGGGTGATGGAGGGGTGAAGGGGGCAGGCTGCAGCGGTATATCCCTGCTCCCGGCGTGAGGGTACTCAATGAGGAAGGGATTTTAACAATCAAAGATGGTTGCTCCCGGATATGCCTAATACGAAATTTCTTACGGTTAAAAAACTCATCGAAGAGAGGAAAGATTATTTAGAAATCGCGATTATCTCAGGTAAATCCGGATTGCATAACAAGATCCGCAAGACACGCATCCAACGACCAGGACTTGCCTTGTCCGGGTACATGGACAAAATGGACCCTCAGCGGATACAGGTACTCGGAAGTACGGAACTCGCCTATCTTGCCTCTTTGGAAGCAGAAAGGCGCAGAGAGATCCTTGCAACGATCACCGGTTTTCCCCTGTGTTGCATTCTTATAACCAAGGGATTGGAGCCTCCTCCCGAGTTGCTGGAGTTATCTGAACAGCGCGGAGTTCCGATCATTCGATCCGTATTGCAAAGCTCCATTCTCATTCGACGCCTGACCTACTATCTGGAAGAAGAACTGGCCGAGGAGATGAGCGTACACGGGTCTTTGCTGGATGTCTTCGGTCTGGGTGTGCTTATGCTCGGCAAAAGCGGTATTGGAAAGAGCGAATGCGCCCTGGACCTGTTGGATAGGGGGCATCAGGTTGTTGCGGACGATATCGTCAAGATATCCCTGTGGCCCCCGGATACCCTCATAGGAAGCGGATACGACCTGACCCGGTATCACCTCGAGATACGCGGTATTGGAATCATCGATGTGAGGGCGCTTTTCGGCGTGGCGTCGGTCAGAAAGAAGTCGAAGGTTGAATTGGCGATCGTACTGGATGAATGGAAGAAAACCGAAGAGGAGAATCGAACCGGCCTTGAGGAGAATACCACCGAATTTCTCGGGGTCCAGATTCCCATGATTCGAATGCCACTCGCCCCCGGCCGCAATATGGGGGTCATTATTGAGGTGGCGGTGCGCAATTTTCTCCTGAAAAGAGAGGGAATCAATTCAGCCATGGTCTTGGACCGACAGGTGAAGATGAACAGCGTGAAGAAAAAATCTGCGGGCAAGGGAAGAACAGGGAGGATGTGAGAGGTATGATTGGTGTGGTTATCGTAGCCCACGGGCAACTGGCTCATGCGTTCAAGGAGGCAACCGAGATGATCATGGGGACGCAGGGAAATTTCATAGCCGTGTCTGTCGGGGCTCAAGAAAAGGTTGATTATGCGAGCAGGAAATTGAAGGAGGCGATCGCCAAGGTGGATGAAGGGAGCGGGGTGCTCATCCTGACGGATATGTTTGGGGGCACCCCCTCGAACCTGAGTTTGTCCTTTTTGGATGAGAATCGCGTGGAGGTATTGACCGGCGTCAATCTTCCCATCCTCCTGAAGCTTATGAGCCTGAGAAATGAAACGGAGGATCTGGATGTCTTGAAGGAAGCCCTGTGCCGTTACGGCAGGGAAAAGATCATTGCCGCGGGTGATCTGCTGAACCGGCGACTTGTCAAGCAAGGTGCAAAACCAAAATGAAACCGGTTTTCTTCATCCTCGGGATACACAATCATCAGCCCATCGGCAATTTTGACTTTGTATGTGAAAATGCCTTTCAGAAGGCATACTGGCCCTTTCTCCAGGCCCTCGAAAGGCATCCCCATATAAAGGCATGCCTGCACTACTCAGGCATATTATGGGAATGGCTCGAATTTTTACACCCGGAGATGCTCGATCTGTGCCATCGGCTCCTGGAGAAAAAACAGATAGAGCTTCTCTCGGGAGGGTTCTACGAACCGATCCTCACCATCATCCCCGACATGGACAAGATCGGGCAGATGAAGAAAATGGAATCGTATCTGGACCGGAAATTCGGGATACGGCCCCGGGGGATATGGCTTGCAGAGCGGGTGTGGGAGCCGGGGCTGCCCAAGTTTATACAGGATGCCGGATTGGAGTATGTGATCGTGGACGACCGCCATTTCCTGGCAACCGGGCTCGAACAGCCTGATCTCCATGGGTATTATATAACGGATGATCAGGGCAGGATGGTGAAGGTGTTTCCCGGAAGCAAGGAGTTGCGCTACCTGGTCCCGTTCCAGTCGCCCGAAAGGGTCATTGAATACCTCGATGGTGTCCGCTGTCTGAAGACAGGCGACCTTGCGATGATGGGGGATGACGGCGAGAAATTCGGCATCTGGCCGGGGACGTATCGATGGGTGTATGAACAGGGATGGCTGGAATCCTTTTTCAGCACGATCGAGAAAAACAGCGACTGGCTCAGAATGTGCACCTATTCCGAATATCTCCAGGAACGAGCCCCCCTCGGGCAGATCTATCTGCCCACCGGAAGCTATGCGGAGATGGAGGAATGGGCCCTCCCCGTGAATGCGCAGGAGCAATTCCACTCACTCCTCGAACGCTTGAGCCGGGAAAATCTCAACCATAATGCCCACAACTTCGTGAGAGGGGGATTATGGCGGAATTTTCTGTGCAAGTACAGGGAGGGAAACATCATCTACAACAGGATGTTGCAGGTAAGCAGGAAGATAGACGATACGGCATTGCTCATCGATACCACAGCAGAAGGGGGAGATTCTTGCGAGTGGCTTACCGTGGCCAGGGAGGAACTCTGGAAGGGGCAATGTAACGATGCCTATTGGCATGGGCTCTTCGGGGGACTCTACCTTCCTCATCTGCGCTCCGCCCTCTATGCGCATCTTATTCGTGCGGACAATCTCATCGAGGAACACCGGCATTCAAGCCCCCATTGGGTGGAATGGCATATGCAGGATATGAATCATGACGGGTTCGAGGAGATCGAGATAAATACCGATACATACTGCCTTTTCGTCGATCCCCACGGGGGAGGTGCGATCTATGAATGGGATTTCCGCCCCACGTGCTTCAATGTCATCAATTCCTTTATTCGAAGGCCGGAGGGGTATCACCGGAAGATTCTGCACCTCGCCTCCCAGGGGAAGAATGCCGCTGCCGAAGAGGTGAGAAGTATCCATGACAGGGAAGGGACCCAGGTGGAGGGCCTCGAAAAGATCCTGGTATACGATCGATACAACCGAAACACCCTCATGGATCATTTCATTCCTGCATCGACCACCTTTGAACAATTTTCTGAACTGAACTATCAGGAGATCGGCGACTTTTTGCAGCGCCCCTACTCCTTTACAATGGAAAGGGACAAGGAACGCCTTGATGTCCGTCTCATGCGTCAGGCGGGCGTGGAGCCCTCGGGCCTGGTCGGCCTTGCCAAGACACTCATCCTTTCTCCGGGTGATACGGTGGTCAGGATACTGTACGATATCGATAATCTCGGTAAAACCGTCGTTGATGCGCTGTTCGGTGTGGAGTTCAATTTCAACCTCCTGGCAGGCAGGGCCGATGACCGCTTTTTTCGCCTCGATGACCGTATCCCGCCAGAGCCATACCTGGCGAGCCGGGGGGATGTAAAGGGAATAAACCGGATCTGTCTGGTTGATACAAGCATGGGGCTTGAGATAGGGATTCATGCCCATGAAAAGACCGGTTTATGGCGATTCCCCATTGAGACCGCGTCCAATTCAGAGTCGGGATTCGAGAAGGTCTACCAGAGCTCCACGCTCTTTCTTCACTGGCCGATCCTCCTGCGGTCAGGAGAGCATCTGCGGTTGAGCCTGGACTGCTGGGTGAGGGAGATTGCCTGATACATGAATGAACAGGTGCGGGTACGACACGAATGACCGGTGAACTGCGCGCCTGCATTATCTGTAACATTACCGGAAAACGCTGACACGTGATTCCATGCCGAGACGGACAACGACAATCAAAAACACCCTTGGACTTCACCTTCGTGCGGCTTCGAAGCTGGTTAAACTTGCCCACAACTATGAATCGGAGATCTTTTTGCTTAAGGACAACATCAAGGCAAACGGAAAAAGCATGCTTGGTATAGTGACCCTCGGCGCCACCCGTGGATCCACCCTGGAGATCATCACGGAGGGCACTGATGCACAAAAGCTCCTGGACGCAGTTGTCCAGCTTATTGACCGGAATTTTGACGAGGAGGATTGAACACCCCATGTCGAAGCTGTTGAAGGGAATCCCCGTATCCTCCGGGATCGGTATCGGCCGTGCGTTCCTCCTGGATCGTCGCAAGATAAAGGTGGAAAAATATCCGATCAAGGCCGAGGACGTGCCCAGGGAAATCGAGCGATTTCATAAGGCCCTTGACATGGCGAAGAATCAGCTCCTGGAGATCAAGGAGAACCTGATCAAGGAACTCGGCGACAAGGGGCACGCCCATATTGTCGATGTCCATATCCTGATCCTCGAGGACGAGATGCTCATCAACGAGGCGATAAAGATCGTGGAGCAGGAACGGGTGAACGCCGAGTGGGCGTTGCGGACCGTGCTGAGCCAGTTCGTCAACATCTTCGAGGGGCTCGAGGACATTTACCTGAAGGAGCGGCGCAGCGACATCGAGCATGTGGGGGAAAGGATCCTGAGAAATCTGGTGGGAAAGACCATCAAGAACATCAGCGAGCTGGACCATGATGTCGTGGTCATCGCCCATGACCTTTCACCCGCCGATACCGCCCAGATGCACAAAGGAAAGGTGATCGCCTTTGCCACGGATATGGGGGGGAGGACCTCTCACACGGCAATAACCGCACGATCACTGGAGATACCCGCAGTGGTCGGGCTGGAGAATGTTTCCGCCACGGTGAAGACCGGTGACCCGGTCATTGTGGACGGCAACGAAGGCATTTTGGTCATCAATCCCACCCCCGGTGAATTCAGGACGTACCTGGATAAACAGAAGCACTACAAGTACATTGTTTCAGAGCTGCTGCGGCTCAAGGACCAGCCGGCTGAAACAAGTGACGGATACCGGGTGGATCTGAAGGCAAACATAGAATTTTTCGATGAAATCCCCAATCTCCTGTCACGGGGTGCCGAGGGGATAGGTCTCTACCGGACTGAATTCCTCTATATGAACCGGAAGGACCTCCCCACCGAAGAGGAGCACTTCCAGATTTACAAGAGGCTTGCCGAGCGTATCTCCCCCTATACGGCGGTCATACGAACCCTGGATATGGGCGGGGATAAGATCGATTCCCAGTTGCATGCCACCGAGGAACCGAATCCCGTACTGGGGCTGAGGGCAATACGTTTTTCACTCAAACACCAGGACCTCTTCAAACTGCAGCTCAGGGCCATTCTTCGTGCGAGCGCCTTCGGAAAATTGAAGATCCTCTACCCCATGATCTCCGGGATCAGCGAACTTCGCCAGGCAAACGACATCCTGGACAGCGTCAAACAGGAGCTGATATCGAAGGGCATCTATTTTGACGAGGGAATACAGGTCGGGGCGATGATCGAGATCCCCTCCGCTGCCATGACCGTGGATTTTCTGGCCAAAGAGGTCGACTACATCAGCATCGGGACCAATGACCTGATCCAGTACTCCATTGCCATAGACCGCGGGAACGAACATGTGGCCTACCTCTATGAACCGCTCCACCCGGCTGTCCTCAGGTGCATCAAACAATGCGTGGTCAGCGCGCACAGCGAGGGGATCAGGGTGGCGATGTGCGGAGAGATGGCGGGCGATCCCTTATGCACCCTTATCCTCATCGGCCTCGGTCTTGATGAGCTGAGCATGAATGCCTCATCACTGCCCATAATCAAAAAGATCATACGGTCGGTTCGATACCAGCAGGCTGCGGAGATCGTCTATCGGGTCATGCTTCTTTCCTCCGCCCCGGAGATTGAGGAATACGTGGGAAAAACGATGAGACGACTCTTCCCTGAATTTTTTTAGCAGCATCGCCCTTCCCCGCTGTTTTCCATGCATCCCGCGGTGAGAGCCTTTCGATGGATATACAATGTCTTCGATGAGCAAAGAAAAACCTACCGCCCGGTCGTGTGTTCGATGCGGTATTTGCCTCGGCGCATGCCCCGTGTATCGCGTTTCCAGGATCGAGACCGAATCGCCCCGCGGCAGATTGGAGCTCATGAGGGCATTGGAAGAACACGACCTCACCTCATCCCCGCCCCTTCCGGCCTCCCTGTCGAACTGTCTTTTCTGCCTCCGATGCCAAAGGGGATGCCCGGCCGGGGTGGCCTTCGACCGCATCCTCTTTCAGGTTATGGCAAGTCTCTCACCCGAGGGAGGTATGTGCGATGAAACAGCACCTTTTAAGAGATCCTTACGCCCTGTGTCCGGCCTCCCTTTTGATGCGGATGAACGCTGGATCGGCGAGGAACTGAAAGGGACCCCGAGCACGGTAGTATTTCCCGGATGTTTGGAGGGGACGGAGGAGCGGGAGCGAATGCGTGCGGGGCTTGCAAAAAAGGGGATTGATGCGGTCATTACCCCGGAAGGGATGTGCTGCGGACTCCCCTATCTCCTCAGGGGTGACCGTATGGGTGCCGAAGGGGTGGTGAAACGGAATATGAAGGCCTTTGGCAGACTGCACGCCACGGTCATCGCCACCCCCTGTCCCTTTTGCATCGAGACATTCCGCCGTTACTATCCCTTGCTTTACGCGGGAGGGATTGATATGACATTCAAGCACTGTGCCGATCTGATACCCGTGCGGAAATCGGTGCCCGGAGCGCTGAAGAGTAAGAAAGTTGCCTATCATACGCCTTGTTTACTGGATACAAAGATCGCACGCCATCACCAAAAAATCATAGAGAAATGGACCGGCAGTGCATATGTCACGCTCCCCGAGCAGGTCTGTTGCGGCCACGGGTTTGGGTTTTCCCCTCGATGCGCGGGGCTTTCCACGGAGATATGCCGGGCAAATCTCCTCATGATGGCCGACAGGGGTGTCCAGGTCCTGATCACGGATTGCCCTTCCTGCACCGTCCAATGGAAGGAAGGGGTGCGCAGGGAAGTCTTGGACATCGAAATAATGCCCTTGTGGAATCTGGTGCTTTATGCGGATTAGTTGGTATAGTTATTGCATGAAATCTAATAAGATTTGGGTTCCATGGGTGTGCCGTGTACCCGCCCTGCGGCCTATGTCTCGGGGGACATTGCTCATTCATTTTAAGAAGCAGGCCTGTGAGGGTCCGCACCGTTGGCATGATTCCATAGGGGAACCAGCGGACGCTTGAATCCTATGTAAAGGAGATATGCAAAACAGGTCACATCATCGATGACACCATGTCATAAATCGTGTACTCCATTTCCATGAAAGGGGGGATGGGCAACATCAAAGGGCCGGCTCATCATTAAAGGACTTAGCGTAAGACGTCTTAAGATAAGGAGAAAAAGGTGAAACGAGAACAGAAAGGAATTGGGGGTTTATTGATCATCGGCGCCCTGTGCGCATTCCTTATTTTCCTCAGCCTGGCCATTCCTTCCGAATCCCAGTCATACTACGGCGGCGGGTACTATGGCGGCGGCGGGTACTACGGCGGCGGCGGCTACTATGGCGGCGGGTACTACGGCGGCGGCGGGTACTATGGCGGCGGGTACTACGGCGGCGGCGGGTACTATCCCGGTGGGGGCATGTATGGCGGCGGCGGCTACTATCCCGGTGGGAGCATGTACGGCGGCGGCTACGGTGGCTCCATGTATTCGGGTATGGGCTATGCGGGCTACGGATCTCCCGGCATATACAACTCCGGGGCCGTCCCCACGATGGGTCCGTTCGGGTATACCGGCGTCTATCAGCCCGGGTACGGGTTCTTTAACCTTCCCCCGGGAAGCATCGCGCCATACTCCGTAAGCGGCGATTGGCTGAAGGGTGCATACAGGCCCTTTATGCCCGGGTTCTTCCAGATGTATCCGGGTTCCGGGGGCTTGACCCATACCTATGGGCAGGGACTCTCAGGCTCCAACTACCTGGGGATGTCCATTCTGGGCTCTCGCAGTGCCATCGCCGGCCTGGGCGGATTTTCGGGTATGTGGGGAGGATTCTGGTAATCCGGTAATACCGAAGGTACGATAGTACAGACAAATCAAACAAGGGGGTTGCCCTTCCGTATGCGCGAGAAGGGACACCCCCTTTTTCTCATTTATCAATTCGAGACAATTCCATAGTAATTCCCCGCATCCTTTTGGCGAGAGTGCGATCGGAGGATTGCACTCATAACCTGAGGAGATGTTGTCTATCTGAGCAAATGCACCTGCCGACATTTCCTGACGCGCGATTCGGAATTACGATTTTTGGGGATGGAGGTCCTTTCTTGACACCGGAGGGGCTTTGAGGTAAAAATAAGGGTTCCTGATTTAAGGAGAACCGATCATATGAAACACACATGAGCCGGATGAAACTGCGAATGTCGAATGTAGAATGACGAATGTAGAATGTAGAAGTGAAACGCAGATGAGACTTCGGCTCACAAAGAGGCATGAAAATGCCCAATAGGGATTTTTAGATGAAAGAGACCCTTGCACAGAAGATTATCAGCGAGCATTGCGGGAGGCACGTTGAGCCCGGGGAGCTGGCGGTGGTGCCCATCGACTGGGCCATGACCCAGGACGGCACCGGCCCCCTGGCGGTGCAGCAGGTGGAGCGGCTCGGATTCGACCGGGTATTCGATCCGCAGCGGGTCATCCTCTTCATCGACCATTCGGCCCCCAGCCCGCGCAAGGAACTCTCCGATGCGCACCGTCAGCTCAGGGCCTTTGCCGCAAAAACCGGTGCACGCCTGTCCGACGTGGGAGAAGGGGTGTGTCACCAGCGGCTGGTGGAGGAGTTCATCCGACCTGGTGATATCCTGATCGGCGCCGATTCGCACACCTGCACCGCGGGAGCCCTGTGCGCCTTTGCCACGGGCATGGGCTCCACGGACGTGGCCGTGGGCATGGCGCTTGGAAAGACATGGATGCGGGTTCCTGAGACCATCGGGATCGATGTCTCCGGCAGCTTCCCGCCGGGGACCTTTGCAAAGGACCTCATCCTGCGGATCATCGGTGAGATCGGCGCCGACGGCGCCACGTATGCGGCGCTCGAATTCGGCGGGCCCGCAATCCGCAGCATGCCCATGTCCGATCGTTTCACCCTCGCCAACATGGCGGTGGAGGCCGGGGCAAAGACCGGCTTGATCGCCTCGGACGAGGTGTGCCGCGAATACCTCGAACAGCAGGGAAGGGTCGGGGATTACCGGGAGATTCATCCGGATGAAGGGGCGCGCTATCTGCAAACGCTGAGCGTGGACCTCGCTGAAATGCGTCCCCTGGTGGCCACCCCCCACCGGGTGGACTCGGTGAGCCCCGTGGAAGCGGTGGCCGGGACGAGGGTGGACCAGGTATTCATCGGCACCTGCACCAACGGCCGGATCGATGACCTGCGAATCGCCTCCCGGATCTTGCGAGGGCACCGGGTTGCCGTCCATACCCGTTTGATTGTGGTGCCCGCATCGAGAAGCGTATTCCTTCAGGCCATGGAGGAGGGTATCATGAGCGACCTGGTGGAGGCCGGAGCGGTCGTGCTCGCCCCGGGATGCGGTCCCTGTGTGGGCATCCACGAGGGTATCCTGGGGGAGGGAGAGGTGTGCCTGAGCACCCAGAACAGAAATTTTTTGGGAAGGATGGGAAATCCAAAGGGATTCATCTATCTTTCCTCACCCGCCACCGCCGCGTACTCGGCACTCAAGGGTGAGATCGCCGATCCCCGGGAGGTGTTCCCATGATAACCGGAAGGGTATGGAAATTCGGTGATGACATCAGCACCGACCTCATCGCCCCGGGACGGCTCTTCCACCTCAGGACGAATCTCCCTGAGTTGGCCAAGCATGTGCTGGAGGATGCGGACCCCGAATTTCCGAAGAAGGTCAAACCGGGGGATATCATCGTCGCGGGGAAGAACTTCGGCCTCGGCTCGAGCAGGGAGCATGCACCCCTCATCATCAAGATGGCCGGGGTGGGTGCGGTGCTGGCACAATCCTTTGCCCGGATCTTCTACCGGAATGCCATCAACATCGGCCTTCCCCTCCTTGATCTCGATACGGACCCCATCCCGGAGGGGGCGATCCTGGAGATCGACTTGATCAAGGGGAGTGTGAAGGATCGGGAGGGCGGAATCAACCTCCGGGCGACCCCGGTCCCCCCTTTTATGATAAGGATCCTGGAGGAGGGGGGGCTTGTTCCCCATATACAGAAACACGGGGATTTCCAACTGAAGTGACAGCATTCCCGGGGATGCATCCATTGTCACCGTCCCAAGAAGGCACGAACAATTAGGGAAAAGGGCATAGACTGGCGCACACTGTTCATCAAGGCCGTTGCCACCGGTCTCGGGGTGGGATATCTTCCCCTTTGCCCCGGAACCTGCGGTACCCTCCTTGCCGTGGGTCTTTATTTTTTCCTCAGTCGTGTGAAACCTCACTTCCTGATTCTGGTGATCATGGCCCTGTTTTTTTTAGGGGTATGGACTGCGTCCCAGGGTGAGCTGCTCTGGCAGCGGAAGGACCCCGGGAAGGTGGTCATCGATGAGGTAGTCGGCTACCTCATCACCGTGTGTCTTGTTCCCTTTGATCTGAAGGGTGCGGCTGCCGGGTTCATTCTCTTCCGCCTCTTCGACATACTGAAGCCCTTTCCGATACGGAGGCTCGAAGGCATTCGGGGTGGTTGGGGGATCATGCTTGACGATGCGGTTGCCGGTGTGTATGCGGCGATACTCCTGCGGGTGTTTTTGAGGATCATCGGGTAATGGATACGGCACCGCCAGCAAGTGATTGCAGGGTAAATGCAATATTTAGGGAAATGCGGAAACATATTGCCGGTAATTTTGTGCAAAGGTGACGATTAGATACGTATGAACCTGCTTGTTGATATCCTTTTCTATCCATGCCTTTTGGTATTGGGCCTGATCGTGGGGAGCTTCCTGAATGTGTGCATATGGCGTATCCCGCGAGGCGAGTCAATCGTCCTGCCTGCCTCACACTGTCCCAAGTGCGGAATGCCGCTTCGATTCTACGACAATATTCCGGTGCTGAGCTACCTGCTGCTGGGGGGACGGTGCAGGGGATGCCATGAGCGGATCTCCTGGCAGTATCCCCTCGTCGAATCGCTGAATTGCATCCTGTACCTGATGGTCGGGTGGCGGTTCGGCCCCTCCTGGCCCATCATCCCCTATTGTGTCTTTGTCAGCGCCCTCATCGTGGTGACGTTCATCGATATACACCATCTCATCATTCCCGATATAATCACGCTGCCCGGCATTGTCCTGGGTATTCTGGTGAGTTTTTTCCCCTTTATGGGGGTAAGGCCGGTTGACTCATTGATCGGGGCCGTTGCCTGCGGGGGGTGTTTTTTCATCATCGCCATCCTCAGCAGGCTCATCTGGAAACGGGACGGCATGGGCGGCGGGGATGTAAAACTCATTGCCCTGATCGGCGCCTTTCTGGGATGGCAGGGCGGGGTGGTGACCATCTTCTGGGCATCCCTCCTCGGGTCATTGTTCGGGGGGTTTCTCATCCTGATACGAAAGAAGGGGAGAAAGGACGTGATTCCCTTTGGTCCGTTCCTGTGCCTTGGGGCCTTGATCAGCCTGCTCTTCGGCCCTGAAATGATCCTGTGGTACCGCAACCTGCTGTGGCCTTAGCCCGCCTTATCTCCATTTTCCACGGATATATTCATTTTTTTCAATGCCTTCATGACCGCCTTATCGAGCATGTTGCTGAAATCGTCGCTCATCTTGTTGATATGGCCGAAGAATTCCCTGATAAAGCACGGCCTGTCAGAGTCCGAAACGATTCCCTTCCGCATGAGGCACGAGAAGATGTAGTCCGCCTTGTCCTCGAGCTTGCCCTCGGTGTTGGCAATGGGGGTCAAAATGCTCATGAGGATCTTCTTTTTGACTCTCTTGTACATCCTGCACCTCCAAGGCTAAAATCCTGGTCGATGGTTCGCGTGAGCTGAACACCAATCAGACTATATTCATATCAATTCGAAAAAAAATAATCAAATGCACTGAGGATCCCGCCCTGAAATTCTCCATACGGCAATTCTCACCTTGATATTGCGTCGTCGTGGGAAGAGATGGCAACTTCCGCACCGAGTTCAAGATTTGAATTGTTTTCATATACATATAGACAGTTTTTCCCTATGCAAACTTATGAACACGGGTGATGCATCACGCTGATGCACCACCCTTTATCCGGTATCATACCATAATTTTCTGTGCGCGGAGCGGGCATGTCTGCCTGCGCTCCGTGGCTCCGCATTCGAAGTTACAACTGCTGTATATACACCGGCAATTCTCATTTTGATGTAGCATCGTTGTGGGCAGACATGTCTGCCCATACTCCCCGCCCGAAGGTCCACAATGAGAATTGCCGGTGCATACGCCCGCTTTCTTGACATCCTTTCCGCGAGTTGGTATTTATTCGATACTCACCACGGATACCAGTGTTGGGACGTCACGTCCCGAGCGAAGGTAAAAATGGGATCACCCCTGGACAATGCATGAGCAATCTCTATATCCGGAGCGGATGAGGTATACCGTATGTCGGAACGCGGGATTTTCCCATACGATACTGAGCAATTACACAATCACTGCAGAGGAGAGGACATAATGGCAGACAAGAGAGCGGACCTTGCCGGACCGGGAATCGGCGACTATGCGGAGCTTGAAGGGATCCTTCCCCGAGATTACACCTCGCTTCTCAATCCGAGAGAAACACAGCAGACAGTCTTTGCGATAAAGAACTATATCGAGGAGAATCTTTGCCGGGAACTCAATCTGATCATGGTGACGGTCCCGCTTATCGTGGATGTTGAGAGCGGGGTGAACGACTACCTGGATCGCGACGGTTCCCGCACCCCCATCCAGTTCCATATTTCGAACGACCACGAAAAGAATCCCATCGACGCCCAGGTGGTGCAGGCTGCGACCAAGTGGAAGCGCATGGCGTTGAAACAGCTCGGAATGGGTAACGGAGAAGGGCTCTGCACCGATATGCGTGCGGTGCGCAAGGACTATTTTCTCGATCACGACCACAGCGCCTATGTCGACCAGTGGGACTGGGAATTGGCGATAACGGAGGAGCAACGGAGTCTTGATTTTCTGACGGAGGTGGTACGGAAGCTGTGGAAGGTCATCAAGGGGGCGGAATCGTATGTCCAGGATCTCTTCCCCCAACTTAAGTCGGACAGGTATCCCGATCTTCCCGAAGATCTCACCTTTATTCATGCCGAGGATATCCTCGACATGTATCCTGATATGCCCCGCAAGGACCGGGAAACCGCGATAATCCAAAAATATCCCGCCGTGTTCATCTATGGCATCGGCTGGCCCCTCCAGGACGGCTACCCTCATGAAATGCGCGCAGCGGACTATGACGACTGGATCACGGAGACCGTTTCCAAGGATGGAAGGCCGATGCACGGACTCAACGGCGATATCCTGGTGTGGAACCCGGTGACGAAGCGGCGTCACGAGCTGACCTCCATGGGTGTTCGCGTCAATGCCGAAACCCTCAAGCAGCAGCTCGAAATGGCAGGGCAGAACCATTTCCTCAAGCTGCCCTACCATCAGGCAGTCCTCAACAACACCATACCGCTCAGCATCGGCGGGGGCATCGGACAATCCCGGACCACGATGCTCCTTCTCAAAAAGGCGCACATCGGGGAGGTCAGCGTCACCGTCTGGCCGAAGATCCTCAAGGACATGTGCAGAAAGAGGAATATCCATGTCCTCGAGTGACCCGGAATACCTTGCCGGCCCGGACAATTTACCAACGAGCGCTGCAGGCGGGGCATGGTATCCCGGTCAGGACAAGGAGGGTGTAACCCAGGGGCACGTCCGTCCGGCCGGGAGGTTGCCGTCTTCCCTCCAGAAAACCTCCCGGTGGTGGCGGCACGGCATGATCACTTGATACGTGATGCGCGCAGCGATTCGGACGGGACGATCTTTTGACGGGGAAGGTCAACGGATGAGCATTGCATCGCCGTAACTATAAAACCGGTATCCCTTCTCCACGGCCCGGCGGTATGCACTCATGATCAGATCGTAGCCCCCGAAGGCGCAGACCAGAATGAGGAGGGTTGATCGGGGGAGGTGGAAATTGGTGACCAGCGCATCCACCGCATTGAACCGGAAACCGGGGGTTATAAACAAATCGGCCCATCCCTCAAGCGGTGCAAGGGATGGGGTTCCCTTCAGGTAAATGGTTTCGAGCACCCTGGTTGTGGTGGTTCCCACGGCGACAATCCTCCGCCCAGCCTCCTTGGCAGAGACGATCATGGCATGGTCCTCGGGCCGGATGCGATAGGCCTCGCTTTCCATGATATGCCGTTCAATCGCCTCTTCGCGAATGGGCCTGAAGGTACCCGGTCCCACATGCAGGGTGACGGCGGCAATCTCGATACCCATCCCCCGTATACGTTCCAGGAGCTCGCCGGTGAAATGGAGCCCTGCGGTCGGTGCCGCCACGGCTCCCCAATGCCTGGCGAATACGGTCTGGTAACGGGCTCGGTCCTCCGGCAGGGGATGTTCCCGCTTGATGTAGGGCGGAAGGGGAATCTGACCGTGTTTCTGGAGCACCTCAAAGAGGTCTCCCTCCACGAGGAATTGCAGCGTGCATGTCCCATCCCCCTGTTTCTCCACCACCTCGCCTGCAATGGCCCCTCCGGCGAAAACAAGTCGCTGTCCGGCGCGGATCCTCCCCCTTACCATGCAGTGCCATCTGCCTTTATTGACGGGATGGACCAGGAGGACCTCCACCCTCCCTCCCGTATCCTCCTTTATTCCGCAAAGGCGTGCGGGGAAGACCCGGGTGTCGTTCAGTACCATCAGGTCATCCGGGCACAGGAATGCGACGATGTCTCTGAATTCGCACTCCGTAATGTCGCCCGTGGCGCGGTCGACGATCATGAGCCGCGAGCGGTCTCTGACCGGGGCGGGTTTCTGGGCAATGAGTCGGGAAGGGAGGGAAAAATCGAATGCGGAAAGCTCCATTGCTTCTCAGTAGGCGATATCGATACCGGCACGGGGGTAATAATGGCTCAGGATGTCCCTGTAGCTCGCCCCCTGTTCGGCCATGGCCTTGGCACCCCACTGGCAGAGCCCGACCCCGTGACCCCATCCGGCGCCCTTGAATATAAAGAAACCATCCCCGTCCTTGGTCACCGTGAAGGTGGTGCTCCGCAGGATGTTGTTTCCCATGAGCGTCCGCAATTGCTTGCCGTTGATGATATCCCGACCCAGGGAATGGACGATGAGCAGGGTCTCCACGCCGCCGTTTGGGGTGTGATCCATGACACGGACGGATGTTATGGGCCCCATGCGGTAATACTTCCGGATAAAAAGGTTGCGCAGTTTGACGGGGGATATACAGTTTTCCCATTCAAAGTGGGGGGAATCCTTGCAGAATTCGCAGGGGACCCCGATGAGTGCAGGGTGGTCATAGAACACGTACTGGGCGTCCTCGGTATGACCACCGCAGCATGCGTGATAGAGGGCGGGGAGATAATCGCCGGAGTAGAGCAACACCTCCCCCCTGGTGGCGTCCACCGCCATGGAGGTCCTGGGGTCCTCGCCAACGATTCCCGAATAGACCTGGGAGTCTGCGGATGCCTTGAGGTCGTAGATGCCGCTTCGGTTTCGGTCGATCTGATAGAGTGTGTAGGTGCGGGCGACCACGGCCTGCGCCTTGAGGCTCTCAAAGGGCCAGACCGGGGAGATCTCGGTCTTCATGAGTCCCTTCACGTATTCCTCTGCATCGATGCGATTGATGACCTCGAGCCTCCATTTGGCATTGAGGTTGATAAGGATCTCCCCACGGTAGGCGTAGTATCCTACGTTGAGTGGCTTTCCATCAGAGGAGGTGATCACCAGGAGGGATGATTCAACCTCCTGGTCGGCCATTCGAATCCCCGAGGGCAAGGGGAAAAATTGCAGGGGATTGTCGCTTCCTGCAGTGAACGTTCCCACAACCTCCCCTCCATCGAGAGCCGCCTGGATACTCCCTTCGCTGGAGATCGTTACCATGCCGGGTGATTCCTTAAGCAGGATTCTCACCATCGGGGCGGAGGATGAAAGGGCGCTGAGGGGGTGTGCAAAAAGAAAAAGGAGTGTTATCAGACCACACCATGCAATCGAAGGAAACATTTTTTTCATCATTCCGTCTCTTTCTCCTGATTCCGTGCTTTTTTCACCCTATAGCGATCCCTTTCGCTATAGATGCATCCACAGTATGTCTGCCGGTAAAGCCCAAGGGCCTTTGATGTTTCGATGCCCTGTTTCCAACCTTCCCGGAAGTCCCTATAAAGAAAGGCAATGCCGTATTGTTTCGAAAGGCTTGCCCCTATCTGTGATATGGCCTCATGGTCCTGGTATTTGCTGTAAAGGAGCGTGGAGGTGAAAGCGGAAAATTTCCCACGCCGGGCAATGATCGCCGTTTCCTTGAGCCGCATATGATAACAGAAAAGGCATCGTTTCTCCTCCCGGAATGCAATGCCTCGCAGGAATGCATCAAGGTCATACTCGTCCCGATAGATGATACTGAGCCCCTCCCGTTGCTCCAGTTCCCTGAGTGCACCGAGCCTTTTTTGATATTCCGTATACGGATGGATGTTGGGATTATAAAACAGACCATGCACCTGTAAGCCCTCCCCCAGAAGGGTCTCGTGAGGATAGAGAAAACACGGTGCACAGCATATATGAACCAAAACCCTTTCCATTATAGAGCACTAAGGTATCAAGGCAGGATTTTTTTGTCAAGGAGGAAGGAAGCGAGTGATCTGAAGCGGAGAAAACAGGACTGATCACGCGTAGTACCTGACAGGCCAAATGGGAATTGCGGGCCGATGAGACATACACTCGGACATCTGCGGGGATGGTCCTTGACATATTTGTTCCTTCGTATTATTTTTCATATAATTTTATGACGCATGACGCAGTGGGTAAACGGGACCGTTAACCAATTAAACCCTGGGGGAAATGTTACAACCCGCAACGGGTGGAAAGAGATTCCTATGAACGACACGCATTGTAGACCGTACGGTTTGGTAGTGATACCAATCATATTCATGGTGATGGCCTTGGGGTGCGCCACCACAGGGCCGGGTTTGGGTGTAGGGGTACCCCCCACCACTCAGGGGAAAAATCTTTTCATGTCTGCGGAGCGGTTTTACGAAAAGGGCGACCTTGAACAGGCAGCCGCAGGATATGAAAAGGTGCTTGATGCGGAATCCGGCTCCTACATAGCCGATAATGCCCTGTTTCGCCTGGGGGAGATTGCCATGCACCAGGGGGATTATGTGAAGGCCGTTAGACTCTTCGAACTCCTCCCTACACAGTACCCGGAGAGTGAACTCATCCCGTCCGCCAGGTTCCAGGCGGCCCGGTCTCTGTATTTGAATCTCTCCTGGGAAAAGGCGCTGCACGCCCTGCATACGTTCCGTGAGGATTTCCCCATGAGCCAGCACAATCCCACGGTCATGCTCCTGCTTTCCGATATTTACATCAAGACCAGGGAATACGCCCAATCAAAGGAGGTGCTCACCACCTTCTTTTCCCAGTACCCTCGCTCCCCTCTTATATCCAGCGCTTCATACCAGCTTGGATTGAGTGAGATGTATCTTGGGGAGACCGAGCAGGCATTCTCTCATCTCAAGGAGGCCCTTACCGGTGAACTCCCCGACGACCAACGAGAGGATGCCCTGTATGCCCTGGCCACGCTTTCACTGATGAAGGATGACCTTCTCTCCTCCGTGGAGTATTTCTCGGATTTGTACAAGAGCCTCCCCACCGGAGACCGGAAGGAACGGGTCCTCAAAAAGGTAAGCGGATTGATCCAGGCGCGGCTGCCGGATGAAGACCTGCGGTCCCTTATTGAACGTCATTCCCGGGAGTTCCCCGGTGATCTTGCCATTATGGAAATGGCGGAGCGCAGCTTCAACCGTGGAGAAATCTTTGATGCCCGTCACTATGTGGAGGCCTTTCGGTCAGGTTTTCCCGGGCATCCGGAGACCGCCTCGCTGCAGGAGAGGCTCACCGTCTTCGAGAAAGAGCCCGGGCAGGCCGCTGCGGGAAAATTCGGGTGTATCGCCCCCCTCACCGATCTTTTCGCGGGGTACGGGGAGAAGATGATCAGGGGGGTCAAGATGGCCATTGACGAATATAACCAGAAGAATGGCACGGACATCAAGGTCGTGCTTTTCGATTCAATGGGAAAACCCGAGAATGCCCAGAAGGGGGTGGAGGTGCTGGCATATGAGGACAAGGTGACGGCGATCATCGGTCCCCTTCTTACTGCGTCGGCAATCTCTGCAGCAAGGACGGCCGAGCGGATCGGCATTCCCCTGTTTACCCCCACCGCTGCCGGGGAAGGGGTACCTGAAATCGGGCGGTTTATATTCAGGAATTGTCTGACCAACAGGCATCAGGCCGAGTCACTGGCAACCTATGCGGTCGAGGAGTTGGGATTGACCAGCTTTGGGGTCTTGTTTCCCTTTAATGCCTACGGCAAGGAAATGATGGCCCTCTTTTCCGACAAGGTGGATGCCTTGGGTGCGCATGTGGAGATCATTGAGTTTTACGACCAGGACGACACCGATTTCCAGGAGCAATTGGTCAGGATACACCAGGTGGAACCGGAGGCACTGTTTATGCCCGGTTCCTTCGAGAAGATCGTGCTCATTGCCCCCCAGATCCCCTTTTATGCGCCCGAAGAGGCGGATCCCAACGATCCGAATGTCCCGGCTGAAGGCATGGAATCCCTGTCGGAAGAGGATGAGATACCCCTTATACCACCCGAGATTGCGATGGCACTCGAAGATACCGGGGAAAAGAGGGTGGAGACGAAGAGGGAGATGCAACTGCTGGGCACGGACGGCTGGTATGACCAGCGGCTCATAATGGAAGGGGAGTCGTATGTGGAAAAGGCCATCCTGAGCGTGGGATTTTACCTCGAAGGCCGCGATCCATTGGTGAGAAGATTCGTCTCTGACTTTCAGAAGAGGTATGGTGAGCCGCCTGACCTTGTCTCCGCTCAGGCCTATGATGCCACCAATATGATCCTGGAGGCGAGCAATGGAGGGACGGCATCGTGGGAATCAACCAGAAAGAAGCTCTCTCAGATCAAGGATTTCCCGGGTGTATCGGGCAGGACCACTATTCTTCCTTCCGGTGATTCGGTAAAGGAGGTTACCCTGCTGCGGGTCAAGAGGAGGCGGTTTGTTCCTGTGGAGTGGTTCTCGTTCAATCTGAACTAAACCTCGGAGTGGCGGTCACGGCAGCCGGTGATCGATGAGGACCGGGCGTGCGGTCGTTTTTGCTCAGGTCCATGTCAATGCTGACGAAGTGCTCCTGGGATATACGATGGGAGCTGCAGAGTTCCTTCGGCTCGTTTCCCTCCCGGAATGCCTCCATAATAACGGCAGGACATTCCTTGGTGGCCACAAGACCCGTTTTCCGGTCGATGGGGATGAATTTGATGCCGTTTGGCACGGGAAACGCCTGTATCGGTTTGTCGTTAATGTATTCCTTCATGAATTGCACCCAGATCGGAGATGCGGCGCGAGAGCCGGTCTCCATATCCCCGAGGCTTCGATATTCATCAAAGCCCACCCATACCCCGGTCACCACATCCGGCGTATACCCAATGAACCATGCATCAACGTAGTTGTTGGTGGTTCCCGTCTTTCCTGCGATCGGCCTGCCCAGGGACTTGGCCCTCCACCCGGTGCCGTGATCCACAACCCCGATGAGCGCCTGGGTCATCAGGTAGGATGTCTGCTCATCCAGGACCTTTTTCGGCTGGGACTGGTTTTCCTCCATCACCTGCCCCTCCGGCCCTTCGATGCGAAGGATGGCGAAGGGCCTTGCCCGGATGCCTCCTGCTGCAAACACCCCGTAGGCCGAGGTCAATTCCAGGAGAGAGACCCCCGAGCTTCCCAGTGCGAGCGAGAGATCGGGGGCCAGGGGGGAGACGATACCCGCCTGGCGGGCGGTTTCTATTGTCTCCTCGATACCGACCTTTTTCAGGAGCTTGATGGTAATGACATTTCTGGACTTTTCCAGCGCCTCCCTGACGGTGGTGGGACCGAAGAATTTCTGATAGTAGTTGACCGGTTTCCAATCCTTGTTTTGCGTTTCATCCTGGTAGATGATGGGAGAGTCGATAAAGATGTCTGCAAGGGTGTACCCCTTCCGGAGGGCGGTCTCGTAGATAAAGGGCTTGAATGCGGAACCGGGCTGACGCCTGGCCTGCACCGCGCGGTTGAATTTGCTGAGACGGAAATCATATCCCCCCACCATGGCCCTGATCCATCCGGACCTCGGGTCGATCGCCATAAGCGCTCCCTGCACCTCGGGTATCTGTTCAAGCGCCAATTGGTATCGGGGGATGTCCGCCTTCACCCCGGCATTGGGATCCGAGGGCGCCGGAGGCTCATCAGGAGGGGATCCCTCCTGCTCGGGCAATTCCAGTCTTCCCACAATCCGTGTATATACCCTTTGTCCGGGATGGAGAATTGCGCCCAGGGATGCAGCCTTCGTCCATGCAGCGTTCTCCGCGTCCAGGATGCCGATGCAATTGGTATCCTCAAGACGCACCACGGCCTGGGTGGGTTCTACCGCGAGCACCTCTCCCAGAAAGAGGTCGGCAGGTATCTGCCCGGTTTCCTCGTACTCATTCAGAATATCCCTCACCTCATCCTCGTGCGCAAACGTGAGCGGCGAATCATCGGGGATGGGGCGGAAGCCCTGTCGCTTGTCCAGTTGCTCGATGCCCCAACGGAGTGCCGCCTCTGCGTGCCTTTGGGCCTCAAGGTCCAGGGTGGTGTATACCTTGAGTCCTCCCCGGTAGAGGGAGGTGGACCCATATTTCTCTTCGATGTAGCGTCGAACGTATTCCACGAAGTAGGGGGCTTGAATGGTTTGAGGTTCCACCCTGGTCACCGCTACGGGGATTTTTACGGTGTCACTTCGTGTCTTTTCGTCGATGAATCCCTCTTCGGCCATCCTTTGTAAAACGTGGTTGCGTCGCGCAAGGGCACGCTGGGGGAGCGTGAAGGGGTTATAATTATTAGGGGCCTTCGGCAAGCCCGCCAGCAGGGCGGCTTCCGCCAGGTCCAGGTCCTCCACATGCTTCCCGAAAAAGGTCCTCGCCGCAGCCTCGATTCCATATGCACCCTTGCCGAAATAGATTTGATTGAGGTACATCTCCAGTATCTTCTCCTTGGGGTATACCTTCTCCAGCTCGAGCGCCAGGAGGGCCTCCTTGAACTTGCGGATGATCTTCTTTTCCGAGTGAAGCAGGAGGGATCGGGTCAGTTGCTGGGTAATCGTGCTCCCCCCCTCCACGAATCCCCTGTGCTTTATATTGCGAAACGCAGCCCTGAGAATTCCCCCCAACTCGAGTCCCCGATGGTTATAGAAGTTGGCATCCTCTACGGCGATAATAGCCTTAATGAGATGGGGAGGCAACGAACTATAGGGGACGAGAATCCTCTTCTCAAGGCAGAAATATGCCAGGGACTGCCCATCCGCACTATATACCCTGGTGATGAGACTCGGTTCATACTCCTTCAGTATCGATAGATCGGGAAGCTGTCTCTTGATCTGAATGATAAAACCGGTCATCGATCCAACCAGGATGATAGACAGGATGATCGAGGCGTAAATGAAAAGGGTTAATCCCCTTTTGGAATTTGATACCATACCATCTGATAGTGTTATGTGGATTTACTGAAGGCTTCTGCCACCTTTTCCTTCAATGCCGTGATATCCAGGGGCTTTTTCAGGAATCCGAAGGCCCCGAGACGCATGACCTCAAGATAGGTTTTCATCTCCTCATAGGCGGTGATGATGATTATCTTCATACGGGGATTCTTTTCCCTGATCATTTCCAAAAGTGCGATCCCATTTACCACGGGCATGCGAATATCGGATATTATGAGCCCCACCGCCTCGGATTTCGTGATCTGGTATGCCTGATCCCCATTGAATGCAATGAGGACCTTATGGCCGTCGGCTTCGAAGATGTCTTTGAGGGTGTGACAGAAGTCTTTGTCGTCATCAACAATGAGAATCGCGTTGTTTTCGTTAGGAATTGAGGACTCCTTTTGGCCTTCCTTGGGGTTCATTTCCTCCTCGTGCCCATTCACTTAAACCGGGGCCAGTATGGAATTTTGCACAAATTCCCTCAGCACCTTATACACATACTCTCCCTTGCTGAGCGCCTCCATTGCCTCCGGCTCGCCGTAAATCTTGGAGGGTATCCAGAGGGGAAGATCCTTCCGCTGGTAAAGGGGAAACCGTGTGCGCGCACCATGCTTTTCAAGGGAGATGATGCATTCGTAGAGCTTTTCAATGTCATCGATTTCCTCTTTGAATACGGCAAGAAAGAGGGTGGATGTCTTATGATCCCGGGTAACGACATTCCTCATGGTAAGGCATGCCTTGGTTATCTTTTCCACCGCCTCCTGGGCAAAGTGGATGGTTCTGCTGTAGAGTCCGTTGACATAGGTGAGCCTCGCCGCCTCAATATCAACCTCGCTCTCCAGAAGATACGCCTCAACGATATCCTTCGGCTCGTGCATAGTGTCCTCCCCGTCGGAAATCCTTAACGGCGGATTTCCGCGAAATTAAACATTGATTATGTCAAAAGTCATTACTACTGTCAAGGAAAAGGAAATGTCACCCTGCTGAGGATTGGTGAATCCTTCAAGGGAATAGAGGGACAATCTCCTTTATCTAACCTAATTATCGGCAGATCTTGGCGAATACACCGATTTTTCGCGGAATGGCGGAGGCGGGGTGCCCCGGGTTCCGCTGCGGGTTTACGCTCCATGTTCCGGTGCGGCTGGGGAGGCCGATCGTACCAGGCTTAGGGATGTGCTGATGGTGGCTGTGTCCCGGACATTATTGTGCCTTGTATAAAAAGGACCGGTTGATCGTGCATAGGGATTGCTATGGTCGCGGGTGCACCATGCGCACCATTCTGCAATGATTTGATTGCACACATGGTGACAATATCCGGCGCCGGGGCGAAAAAGACGGTGCAGAAAAAGAGGAAAGGGATGTAATGACGGCGTTTTTTTTAATGAGCGATGGGCAGGTACATGGTATGCATAGGAAGGGGTGCATAAGCATGTCAGATCATTGTGCCTTAAAAAAATAGATCAATCATCCTCACATTCCCGCTTGTGGTGACCCCGGGTTGACGTGCTGCAGCGATACTGCACAGGAAGCCTTTTCGGATCGCGCACGAGGGGGACTATTAACTGAAATTCCAATGCCTTAGAGGCACAGAAGGTTAAGGGAGGGGGCATAGCAATGAACATGAAGAATACCGGTAATCATCAGATGATAAAGGCATTCTTAATTCTCGCAGTAGGCGCGGCAGTGCTGGTCTGCGCTGCGCCGGATTTTGTTTCAGGACAGTACTTCGGTGGATGGTCGGGGGCCTATTCCGGCCTCTATATGGGGGGGCCTTTTTTTGGTTCCTATGGGTCAAGCGCCCCCCCGTTTTCAACGTTTTCCTCCTATCCCTCATCGGGTGCATCAATCGGATTCACCCCGCTGTGGGGTGGAAACAGCGCCGGTCTTTTCGGGATTCAGGCAGGCAGCGGGTATAGCCAGGGGCTCTTCGGCGGCTTTGCTCAGCCGGCCGTTTCATCCGGCGCCCCTGCGTGGGGAGGTGCGCTGTTCGGAGGGTCATGGCAGCCGGCTTCCTCCTTTGGTTTTTCCGGCGGCTACACCGGCGGCTATACGGGCGGCTTTACCGGCGGGCTGCAATCAGTAAGCCCATGGAGAACCTCCCTGGGGGGACAGAATTCCGTCATGTCGTTTTCTCCCTCCTGGCCGGGATCGAGCTACAACACCACGGGCATCTATCAAAACCCGCTTTCATGGACACAGCCCCTTGCGGGATCTACCATTCCGGCGTCATCGGGGGGCACGAGCTCATCGGAGATTGCCGAGATGCCTCCGGTATCCGAATCTCGGTCGGACGACGGATATGTTCCCGATCAGATCCTGGTCACGTTCAAGGACGGCACATCCATGGACAAGAAGAAGGATATACACGACCGTCACGGATGCAAGGAGCTCTATACCAGTGACTACGGGGGATTCACCGTGGTCGAGATACCGGCGGATGCAACGGTTGAGGAAATGGTGAATCATTACCTCCAGGAGGATGAGGTGGAGATTGCCGAGCCCCATTACGTTCGGCATCGTCATTTGACTCCCAATGATCCCTATTTTTCCTACCAGTGGCACCATTCGATGATGAACAGCACCTCTGCCTGGAACCTGGGCAGAGGTGCCGGGGTGATAGTGGCGGTGCTGGACTCGGGGGTGGCATACAGGACCGGCGGCGGATACGTCCAGGCACCTGATCTTGCCGGCACCGCCTTCAAGGCGGGATGGGATTTCGTGAACAGCGATCCCTATCCCGACGATGACAACGCGCATGGCACCCATATGGCGGGCTGCATTGCGCAAACCACCAATAATTACCGGGGGGTGGCAGGGGTGGCCTACGGGGCAACCATCTTCCCCGTGAAGATCATGGATCAGGCGGGGGACGTCACCATTGCCAACGAGGTGGACGGGATATACTATGCCGTCAATAACGGTGCGCACATCATCAATATGAGCCTGGGGGGGGAGGGTATATCGGAAACCGAGCAGGCAGCCGTCAACTATGCGGTGGATAGCGGGGTGGTGGTAATAGGCTCTGCGGGGAATTCCGGCACCAGCGCCCTGGAATACCCGGCGTCATACCCCTCGTGCATCTCGGTGAGTGCGGTTCGCTACGACAAGACGCTGGCATCCTATTCCAACTACGGGACGGCGGTCGATTTTTGTGCACCGGGCGGTGATATCACCGCGGATCAGAATTACGACGGCTATGGCGACGGGATCCTGCAGCAGACCCACACCGGAAGCAATGTCACCCTGTTTTACTACTACTTCATGGAGGGGACCTCTCCGGCGGCGGCATTGGTTTCAGGGGTGGCCGCACTGATTGTCGGCAAAAGCAGCGTCAGCCTCACACCGCAGCAGGTAAAATCGACCCTTGCCCTGTCGGCAACCAACCTGGGTGCGGATGGTTGGGACCAGTTGTATGGATGGGGGCTGGTGAATGCCTACAACGCGCTTCTGAGGACCACATGATGTGATCCGTGGACCGGGTACCGTGGGGGGGCGGGCCCGGCCTGCGGTTAAAAGGGGGAGGTTTTCACGTGCCTTGATACCGGAGGGGATCGATAATGCCGGCCTCTTTGAATCCCTTGAGCCTCAACTGACAGCTATGGCACCTGCCGCAGGGATGCCCTGCGGCGTCCGGCTGGTAACAGCTCGAGGTGATGCCGTAATCGACACCCAGGCGCACCCCGGTACGAATGATCTCGGCCTTTGACATATAAAGGAGCGGGGCGCGAATCCGGATTCCCCAGTTTTCAACGAGGCCGGCCTTCGTACCGAGGAGCGCCGCCCGCTCGAACGCCTCCAGAAACGCGGGCCTGCAGTCGGGATACCCGCTGTAGTCGAGCGCATTCACCCCGATAAAGACCTCCCGGGCGCCGATGGTCTCGGCCCAGGCAACGGCCAGGGAGAGGAGGATGAGGTTTCTGGCGGGCACATAGGTGCTGGGAATACGGCTTTTCCCCGTATCGTCGGGGATATCAACCGGCGTCGTGGGCACATCAAGTGAAGGGTCGGTCAGGCTGGAACCGGCGATTCTCCCCATGTCCATGGAGAGGATGCAATGTTCGGCCACACCGAAGAAGGATGCCGCCCTTTTTGCGGCGTCGATCTCACTGGAATGCCGCTGTCCATACTGCACACTCAGGGCATAAATTTTGCGGCCCTCCTCCCGTGCAATGGCCAGGCAGGTGGTTGAGTCGAGCCCCCCGCTCACCAGACAGACCGCCTTCATACCCCCCTCCTTTCCCCCCAGAGGATCCTGTGAAGCTGCACCTGAAACCTCACCTCCAGTTTCTCCTCGAGTATCCACTCCGCAAGATCCCGCGGTTCCAGACGGCCGGCAACAGGCGAGAAGAGGACCGCGGCCCGGGTGCAAATCCCGGAGCGTTCCACCAGGCCCTTCGCCCAGAGGAAATCCTCGCGGTTGCTGATAACGAACTTTACCTCGTCAAGGGGATTCACATGGTCAAGGTTGTGATAACGGTTTTTGCCGCTTTCGCCGCTACCCGGGCATTTCATGTCGATCACCCTTCTGACCCGGCGGTCGATGGCGCTCACATCCAGGCTGCCGTTGGTTTCGAGGTATACGGTATGTCCGCGTTCCACCAGGCTTTCCAAAAGCCTCGGGGTCCCGGGCTGGATAAGGGGTTCGCCCCCGGTGACAAGCACGTGCCGGGGATAGGGGACCTTTACCCGGGAAAGGACCTCCTCGATCGAAAGCCGGGTGTGCTCGCTGAGGGCGAAGCGGGTGTCGCAATAGGAGCACCGGAGATTACACCCCCCCATTCGTACCAGGGTGCATGGCCACCCGCTGGCCCCCGACTCACCCATCAGGGTTTCGTACACCTCACAGATATCGAACGAGACCGGCATTCCTATCCCCCGTATCGCGGCATACTGTAAAGGAGCTGATCGACAAATCTACGATTTATCCAGCAGGCCATGAGCACGGCGAGGTGAAACCGGATGGCGCCCAGGAGCTTCCCTGAGGGAACCCCCATCCGATGCCATCGCTTCCAGCACGAGGGATCGCACCAGGAAACAGGGGGAAGGACGGCGTCATAGGTATCCGAGACCCCTCTGGCCACCAGGGAGGGAATCCCCCGTTGTGCGAAGAACCGGGCGAAGTGATAGGATTCGAGGTCGACGCACCCTATATCGGGCGCCTTCAGGCGGAGGGCGCGCTTTTGCTCCGGGTCAAAGGCCCCGGCAACGGTCGCCGATGGACGAAAGTGAACCTTCGCCGTGCCAAACGCACCTGCGGCGGAACGGGCATGCACGAACATCGCCTCCGGTACGGTTTCCACCGATCCCTGCGGATGAAGCCGAATCTCTTGCGGTATGTTCAGGTGGGCCACCTTCATTTCGGGCACGAGGGCGCCTGTACAGCCGATGTTGATCGCAGCCGCTATCGCGCGGTCATCCGGAAGGTTGCTCAGTGCCCGGTGTATATTGCGCCTCCCTATGCCGGATTGAACAAGGAGCACCGGATGTTTCAGATAGATCCCCTTGACGAAGCGTGCCGATCCGATGGCCCACTCCCTTTTCCTGCACATCCCTTTTTTGATCCAAAAGGTTTCGATTGGAGTGGCCCCGCAGATACAAATCATGGGGGATGTTTCATCGCGTTGCGTCACCTGTGTGCCCTCGTGTGTACGTCCTTGTCTATAGATTATCACGATTGCCGACGGCGAAAAAGGGGGCCTTCTGCGGACCGAATGGCAGTGTATCGGGGTGGGCATGACCGCGTAGACTCTCCGCACAAAGGTTCAAAACCGTCATTTGTGAGGATCATGAAAACACTTGAATCGATAAGCACTTCTGTGATACCATCAAATGGGCTGAGTATTTGGGTACCTTGTCGTTCATGCGGTTTAAGGCATTGTGGTCTGCTGCGGCACACACCCTGAATCCCTGAGGATGGTGACATGCGGGTGCATTATGCCGGGAACGCTTCAAAGATAGCATGTGAGGTAATTGATGCCAGAGAATAAAATTAAGGTGGTACAGGAAAAACGAAGCAGGAAATCCGTCGCCTGGGAGTATATTGAGGCGATCATTATCGCCGTGATTTTGGCCTTCATAATCAGGAAGTTCGTTATTCAGGCCTATAAGATACCCTCCGGTTCAATGCTGGAGACATTACAGATCGGCGACCATATCCTGGTGAATAAGTTCATCTATTATTTCAAAGACCCGAAACGGGGCGATATCCTGGTCTTCAAATATCCCAAGGATAAAAAAAGGGATTTCATCAAACGGGTGGTAGGTCTTCCCGGAGATACCCTGGAAATAAGGGATAAGGAGGTGTATATCAACGGCAGTCCCCTTGACGAGCCCTATGCGGTCTTCAAGGACAAGGAGAATATGTTCAACAAGAATCATCCCGCATACTATATCGATCCGTATGCGCGTAACAGGGATAACTTCGGACCCAAGGTAATCCCTGAAGAGAATTATTTCATGATGGGAGATAACAGGGACTTCAGCCAGGACAGCAGATATTGGGGATTTTTGGACCGGGAGTTGATCGAAGGCAAGGCGCTCGTCATATACTGGTCCTGGAACGGGATCGAGGATAATTGGTTAAAGAAGGTTCGATGGGATAGAATCGGGGACACAATACATTAGCCTTCCTGTTTCCATGCATCATGTACCCGCTGCGCATCAATGGTTCTGAGGCGAGTAGCGTCGTCGAATAACTCTCTGTAGTGCTTCCCGCAGGGTCATCTCTCAATACAGTGCGGGAAATGGCATTCCCTCTTCCCACACGATGTTGAGCACGTAAGCACTGCAGGCAACATGACGGATGCGGGCAATTCTTTCGCATTGGTGAATGGCGAGTTGTTACCACAGGGCATTTTTGCACTGTGTGTCCCGGAGATCCGAAAGATAACGAGATGCATGCTGCTATAAGGGATGTAATCGAGGAAGGAGGAGAAATACCATGCCCATTCATAAAGCAGTCTTTCCCGCCGCCGGGTTAGGGACCCGTTTTCTCCCTGCAACCAAATCCTCTCCCAAGGAGATGCTCCCCCTGGTTGACAAGCCGATGATCCAATATGTCGTGGAGGAGGCAATCGATTCCGGAATCGAGGATATTACCATCGTGACCGGCCGCGGAAAGCGGGCGATCGAGGATTATTTCGACATCTCCTTCGAACTGGAGCATGAGCTGGACAAAAAGGGCAAGCATGATCTCTTGAAACAGATGAAGGATATATCCACCATGGCCACCGTTTCCTATATCCGCCAGAAGGAGCCCCTCGGCCTCGGGCATGCCATCCTGGTGACCCGAAACCTGGTGGGCAACGAAACCTTCGCCGTTCTGCTCGGGGATGACATCATCGATGCAAATCCCCCCTGTCTCAAGCAATTGATCAATGTCTACGCCAAATTCAAATGCTCCGTCCTGGCGGTGCAGAGGGTGCCCAAGGAGCACATCTCGAGCTATGGCGTCATCAAGGCCCGCCATCTGGAGGAGAATGTCTATCAGGTCCTGGACCTGGTGGAAAAACCGGATGCGGACAAGGCCCCTTCGGATCTTGCCATCATCGGTCGCTATATTCTGACCCCCGAGATTTTCACCTGCCTCGAAGGGACCAGGAAAGACCGCACCGGGGAAATCCAGCTCACCAACGGCCTTCGGCTTCTTCTGAAAAGGCAGGCCATTTTTGCCTGCGAATTCACGGGTGAGCGGTTTGATGCGGGCAACAAGATCGGATTCTTAAAGGCCACGATCGAATTCGCACTGAAACGGCCCGATCTTGCCGATGAGTTCAGGTCGTATTTGAAGGAAAAGATACTGGGCGAGGGGGGTGATTCCCGTTTTAATCAGGAAAAAAGTCCGATTAAAAATGAGACGCCACGTGCGCACAATCACCCTGAAACATAAATGAGATCACCCCAAAATCAAAAAGGAGATCCTGACGTGCTGGAGAATGGACCTAAGAAAGACCAGGGTTCTGCCGCAATTCCTTCATGCATGCCGCTGCTTCCTGTTCGTGATATTGTCATCTACCCGTACATGATCCTGCCTTTGTTTGTGGGTAGAGATAAGTCCATCAAGGCAGTCGAGGATTCCATGACGGGCTTTGACAGGAAGATATTTCTGGTTGCACAGAAGGATTCGAAGACCGAAGATCCTGCCCCCGAAGACATCTATACGTTTGGAACGATTGCGACCATCATCAAGCTGCTCCGCCTGCCTGACGGCAGGATCAAGATACTGGTCCACGGTGTGATGCGTGGGGAGATCCAGAAATTCAAGCAGCAGAATCCCTATTTTCAGGCCAAGATCAAGCAGATCAACGAGCCGGATATGAGCGAGCATACCCTTGAGGTGGAGGCCCTGATGAGGAACGTCAAGGCCCAGTTGGAAAAGAGCGTCAACCTCGGGAAGGCCCTGCTTCCGGATGTGGTGGTCATCGCCATGAACATCGAGGACCCCGGCAAGCTGGCGGATTTGATCGTGTCCAATCTCGTGCTCAAGATCGATGAGTCCCAGAAGGTCCTCCAGACGTTCGATCCGGTCAGCAGATTGAAACTGGTGAACGAATACCTTTCCAAGGAATTGGAAGTGCTCGCAATGCAGAAAAAGATCCAGTCCCAGGCCAAGGAGGAGATGGACAAGGATCATCGTGAATACATCCTTCGGCAGCAGTTAAAGGCCATTCAGCAGGAACTCGGACAGGTCGATGAAAAAACGGCGGAGATCGAGGAATTGAAGCAGCGGATCACCGATGCCAGGATGCCGAAGGAGGTCGAAAAGGAGGCCAGCAAACAGCTCATCCGGCTCGAACGGATGCATCCCGAGGCGGCTGAGGCGGGGATGCTTCGCAATTATGTCGAGTGGCTTGCCGATCTTCCCTGGAGCAAACACACGAAGGACAACCTGGATATTCAGCAGGCATCCAAGGTCCTGGACGAGGATCACTATGACCTGGAAAAGGTCAAGGAACGGATATTGGAGTATTTGAGCGTACGAAAGCTTAAAAAACGGATGAAGGGCCCCATCCTCTGCTTTGTCGGCCCCCCCGGCGTCGGAAAGACCTCCCTGGGGAAATCCATTGCCCGTGCATTGGGCAGGAAATTCGTGCGCATCTCCTTGGGCGGGGTCCGGGACGAGGCGGAGATCAGGGGACACCGGAGGACTTACATCGGCTCCCTCCCCGGGCGAATCATCCAGGGCATCAAACAGGCAGGCACGAACAATCCGATATTTATGCTGGACGAGGTGGACAAGATCGGCGCCGATTTCCGGGGCGATCCATCCGCAGCCCTTCTCGAGGTGCTCGATCCCGAACAGAATTTCGCCTTTTCCGATCACTACCTCGGGGTGCCCTTCGATTTGTCCAATGTGATGTTCATTACCACGGCAAACCTTCTTGATCCCATACTCCCGGCATTCAGGGACCGTATGGAGATCTTACTCCTTACCGGCTATACCGAGATGGAGAAGCTGAAGATCGCGGAGCGATATCTCATCCCCAAGCAGATGGAGGAGAACGGGATAACCAATGAACATCTCACCATCTCCAAGGAGTCCGTACTCAAGGTCATCACCGAATATACCAGGGAGGCGGGGGTACGAAACCTGGAGAGAGAGATCGCCGCCATCTGCAGGAAGAGGGCGCGGAAGCTCGCCGAGGGCACGACCAAGACGGTGAGCGTCACCCCCCGTAATCTCTACCGTTACCTCGGCATCTCCAAGTTCAAGAAGGAAGAGGAGTATGAGGAGGATTCCGTGGGTGTTGCCACCGGGCTTGCCTGGACGGAATCGGGTGGGGACATCATCCATATCGAGGCAACCACCATGAAGGGAAAGGGGTGCCTCACCTTGACCGGTCATTTGGGTGACATCATGAAGGAATCCGCGCAGGCTGCATTCAGCTATGCCCGATCGAAGTGCGAGTACTGGGGAATCACCGAGGATGCATACATGAACAGGGATATCCACATCCATGTGCCTGCGGGCGCCATCCCCAAGGATGGTCCGTCGGCGGGCGTTCCCATGGCCGTGTCGCTGGTCTCCGTCCTGACCAACAAACCCATTCCCCGTGATGTGGCCATGACCGGGGAGATAACCCTGCGCGGTCGGATCCTTCCGGTCGGCGGGCTCAAGGCGAAGGTGCTCGCCGCCAAGAGGGCGGGCATCACCACCGTGATTGTCCCGGAAAAGAACAAAAACGATATCGAGGATCTCGCAACAGAGGTAAAGTCAAAGGTAAAATTCGTCTTTACAAAGAATATGGACCAGGTACTGGAGGCCATATTCAATCATGGGACCTCGTTGACATCCCGCCCCTCCCGAAAGAACCCGTCAAGGGCACTGGAGGTCGAATACAGCCGCATATAGGCGGGTGTCCCTCCCCGTCTGCCCTGATTGTGATGACCGCTACCGGAGTGTCACGATGGTGGCCCCCCACGAGCCTGCCTCGGGTGGGGCCAGGCGAAAGGATCGTACCAGGGGGGATCGTTTCAAGGCGCCATGGACCACCTCCCGCAACACCCCTGTCCCTTTACCGTGGATGATCCTCACCTCGTGAAATCCCCTGCGCACACTCTCATTGAGATAGTCCTCCACCAGATCCTTCACCTCGTGAGGCCTGAAGGTGTGCAGATCCAGGGAATCGGTGATCGGCATCCGAAAGGGCTCTTCCGAATCAGGATTGTCGTGGTGCGTCTTTGACATGCCGTTCCCTTTATGCGGGGTTTTGCGCAGTTATCCTTCCGTTTCAATCCCCGCACGTGCGGTTAAGAACCATCAGGGCAGGGATGTATAGGCATGAAATCAACTGACTGGTTTTTTCAGGAACCTTCATCCTCTGCGCTGCGATCGGAATAGCACGTGCGGTCAAAAGCCGATGCCCCCGAAGCCTGAGGGGGGCGCCTGGCGCTTTTTTTTCTTCTTCTGGGTTGAATTGTGCGGTGTCTTCGGAAGGACATCGAACACGGATTTCATATTGGGATGACACCACAGGCAGGATTTGATGATGTCCTCGGACCGTGAAATGGTCGTTTCCGAAGGGACCCTCAAATAGCCGATATTCTGATTGGAGGGATGGGGATCGTGGCACCCCATGCAGGTCAATCGCTCCGATAGACCGCCGAAACCATCGGCCTTTTCCGGTAGTTTCACCATAACCGGCTCAATCCCGAAGGGGTGCTTTTTTTGCGGATCGATTACCCTGATCCCCTTGCCATATGGTGGAAGTGCATGGCATTTCATGCACAGGGCATCGATTTTATCCATCTTCTCACCGGTATGGGGATTCATGATCTCGTCGGTGAGCGATTCGGGAAAAAGGGCCAGATCCTTGGCCGTATGGGCCCGGTGGCACATGGAGCAATTCTCGTGGCCCTGGCCTGCAACTGCAACCGAGGAGCACACCAGGAAAAGAAGGAGTATGATCAGGGGCGGGATGCACGCCAGGGTCGACACGGAGAAAGAGGAGCGATCGCAGTTGTCCGCTGCGCATACCCTCCCCTGCCGGAGACGTCCATGCCCACGGGCTCCCCTTTTCAAGCGCACCTCACGTTCAATACGTACAGCCATTGTCTGTCGATTATATCCCCTATCCTTTCCACGTCGCCCTGTGGGATGTTATGCCTGAAGACACCCGCACCTATTATATCCGAAATATGTCCCGGGCGGTAGTTTCGATTATAACGGCCGATCGTTGCCGAATGCAATGATCCGAGTGCCGTTGTCCTTCGACGATCCCGAAATCGCTGCAAAAAGCCGATATACCTCATAGAGGAGGCAGTGGAGCTTGGACGGGCGGCAGCGGCCCGCAATTGAAACAGCCATAAGATTGACGAACCCCTTTTTTATAGATAATATAAGGAGGCTACAATGGATCTCGTTTTTTCCGGCATGGTATTTTACCGTGCCGTCCCGATTCAGCACGCTGCTAAGCAGTCACATTTACTTTTACAAGGAGGATCATACCGTGCATACTCCTAAAGATATTGCAGAGGCATACCTTTTGGAAAGCAGTGTCGATGTCCAGACAGCAAGGCTGACCCATGTCAACGGCCTTTACAGCAGAACCATTCATTTTTCTCAGGAAGCTGTGGAAAAGATCACCAAGGCCTGCCTGGCAATGAGGAATATCTTCACGCGGGACCATAAGACCTCGACCCTTTTTATGGCCGTTTTCAGCGCCTCCATCCCTAATGCGGAAACGATCTATCAGGCGATGCTGAGTCTGGAGAAACACGGTGCACGAGCACGATTCCCCCTCTATCAGAGGACGGATCTGCCCCTCTGGGTGCCTTCCAAGGTGTACGGGGAGGAGGAGTCAAAAGAGGCATTGGCCCAGGCCGAATACGTGTTTGAGTCCCTTAAGCCGTTCGTAGGACAGGAGCTCAATCAGTAAGGAAAGGTACATCGTAATTGCTTCCCCTCAAGGATGATATACCTTCACAGGGTTTTCCCTATGTCACGGTCGGTCTTATTCTCGTCAATTCCCTGATCTTTATCCTTCAAGTATCCATGGGCAGTAATGCCCGGACCTTTGTGACCGCCTTTGGGGCCACACCGTTCGAGTTGACCCGACATGTCGATATACCGCCCCGTATCCCGATCCCGGTATCCCTCACCCTTGTTACCTCCATGTTTCTGCACGGCGGTTTTTTTCATATCGGGGGCAACATGCTCTATCTGTGGATATTCGGGGACAATGTCGAGGACGCTATGGGCAGCGTTCGTTTCATGATATTCTATCTCCTGTGCGGGGTCATCGCATCCCTGACCCATGTCGCGATTCAACCGCAGGCAACCACTCCCATGGTTGGGGCGAGCGGGGCGATATCAGGGGTGCTGGGGGCATATCTTCTCCTCTATCCCCATGCACGGGTGATCACTTTGATCATGTTTTTTTATTTTATACGGATCGTTAAGCTGTCCGCCCTGTTTGTCCTTGGTTTCTGGATTGTACTGCAGCTTCTGAGCGGTACAATGAGCCTCGGCAGAGAGATGGGGCGCGGTGGGGTTGCCTGGTTTGCACACATAGGAGGTTTCTTTGCAGGCATGTTGCTGGTGGCCATTTTTAAGAAGAAACGGGTCCGCTTCGGGATCCTGGACAGGCAACGATGGATGACGTAGCCCTTGTTATCGGCGCCGGAATCGGCGGGTTGATCACCGGTGCGCTCCTGGTGAAGAGGGGCTGGCGCGTCATCATCATGGAGCAATCCACGAGGATCGGCGGGTGCTGCGGCAGTTTTTCCCGATCGGGATTCACCTTCGATATCGGTGCCACGCTCTTCCCTGATATCCTGTGGAGCGGGCTGGATCTTGTCTGCCGGGAATTGGGGCTCGAATTGGACCGGATTTTTGTGGACCCCTTTGCGCAGGTCTGCATTCCCGGTCACCGGATCGGGCTTTACAGGGATGGGGAGCTGACCAGGGAGGAATGGTCCCGGGAGTTTCCGGACGAGCGGGAGAGGATATCGGGTGTCCTTAAGTCCCTGCACAGGATAGAGGATCGGATCAGGCAGCATCATGCCGGGGATATTCCCGGGCAGTTTTCCGCGGAGACGAAGAAGGCGCATCGCCGATTTCAGATCGCACCGTTGCTCTGGACCGCATTCAGATATCCGCACCGATCAGCCCGGGGGATGATGCACCGCGCCTTAAGGAATGGCAAGATATTGCCCGGATTCGATCTCCAGACCCTTTTTTGGGGACAGACGGAATGCGGGGAATCCAGCCTTGCATACACGGCCATGGTTTCCGGATTGCATCTCAACGGGGGATTCTGCCTGAGGGGCGGGGGCATCTCCCTGTGCAACGCCCTTGCTCGATACATAGAGATGCACGGGGGGGAGATTCGGCTCAAATCCCCCGTCAAAGAGATTATGATGCGCAAGAGAAGGGCGGTAGGGTTGCAGCTCGCCGGCGGGGAGGTTCTGGAAGGGCGTTGTTATATCGCCAATACCGTCCCGTGGGTGCTCTATGAGCGGCTCCTTTCCGAGGGATTCGGCAGAAACCGGATGATACGCACATTATCCAGGGTGCCTTCCCCACACGGGGTGTTTACCCTCTTTTTGGGGGTCAAGGAGAGCTGTCTGCCGTCGCAGATGGGGCACAAGGTCTTCTTTCTCCCCCCCATGGTGAATGAAGAGGAATGGATCGGCCCGCTCTTCATCTCACTTGCCCCTCAAGAGGATGAGGGAAGGGTTCCTGATGGATGCAGGGCCATGACGGTGTTTCATTACACCTCCTCAAAGGGATGGTATCGGGGCAAGGAGTACAGGCAGAACAAGGAGCGGATGGAGAACAGGGTGATACATGCCCTCAAGGGGCTCATTCCCTTCCTGGATGAAGGGATCTCCGTTCACGAATCCGCAACCCCCCTGACCTATGAACAGTTTACCGGGCGACCGGGGGGAGTGGTCAACGGTATCCCTCAGGTGGTTCGCGTTGCGGCAAACAGTGCATTGTCGGACACCACGTGTTACCGCGACCTGTTTATGATCAGCGACTGCACCTCTCCCGGTCTGGGGGTGGAGGGAATATGCCAGTCCAGTTTGAGGCTGGTGGACCGGATCTGCAAGCGGTACGAATGATGAACGGTTTCCGGAGGGAGAGTGGCCAGGGGACATATTTTGATCGTGGATGATGAGAACCGGATACGCTCCTCCCTTGGGGGGATCCTCAGGGACGAGGGGTATGACGTCAGTTGCGCGGAGGATGGTACGCACGCACTGGAAAGGATAGAGGAGGAGAATCCCGATCTCATGTTGCTCGATATCTGGATGCCGGGCATTGACGGCATGGAGGTGCTCAAGCGGACAAAGGAGCAGTGGCCGGACATCGCCGTGGTCATGATCTCCGGTCACGGAAATATAGAGACCGCGGTAAAGGCGATAAAGATGGGGGCCTACGATTTCATTGAAAAGCCCCTGTCCCTCGAGAAGACCATCCTGATCGTGCAGCACGCCCTGGAGACGCAGCGGCTCGCCAATGAGAACAGGAGGCTCAGGCTCAAGGACGAGAATCGCTACCGGATCATCGGGATGAGCAATCCCGTTGAGGATCTCAGACGCCAGATCAGCCTGGCGGCCCCTACCAACGGATGGGTCCTCATAACGGGTGAGAACGGCACCGGCAAGGAGCTGGTGGCACGGGAGATTCACAACCGGAGCCACAGGGCGGACAAACCGCTGGTGGGCGTCAACTGCGCGGCGATTCCCGATGAGCTCATCGAAAGCGAACTCTTCGGTCATGAACGCGGGGCCTTTACCGGCGCCACCCTCAAGCGAAAGGGGAAATTCGAACTGGCCGATCAGGGCACCCTGTTTCTGGACGAGGTGGGGGATATGAGCTTGAAGACCCAGGCAAAGGTCTTGAGGGCACTGGAGGAACAATGCTTCCACCGGGTGGGGGGACACAAGACCATCTCCGTGGATGTACGGGTGATCGCCGCCTCGAACAAGGACCTGAAACAGGAGATGGAGGAGGGCAGGTTCAGGGAGGACCTCTACTATCGGCTGCACGTGATCCCCATTACCATCCCCCCGCTCAGGGAACGGAAGGAGGATATCCCGCTGTTGGTGGAGCACTTCCTGAATGTGTTTGCCACCGATCTCGGGCAGCCGGAGAAGGCGCCCGCCAAAGAGGCGATGCAGATCCTTCTCACCTACGATTGGCCCGGCAACATCAGGGAACTGAAGAATCTCCTGGAGCGATTGGTCATCATGGTGCCCGGATCACGCATCAGCCCCATGGATATACCGGAGCCCTTTCGCAAGGAGCATCTGCAGCCCTCACTCAAAGAGGGGAAGCGGGAGTATGAGCGCTATCTGATCGGAAGGACACTCAAGGCATGCAGGGGAAATATCTCCCAGGCGGCGAAACAGCTCAAGATAGAACGAAGCCTCCTCCACCAGAAGATCAAATCCTTTGGCCTGCAGTGACAGAGTGACGTCGGCGTATAATCACCCAACATCCCCTTAAACTTCTTTTGAGAGTGTATTGGGAGATCCTTGGGAATCGCAGGGATTTTTTGCGTCGGCGCCTGCCGCTCAGCCACCTGGGCCATCATTTATTTGCCCGGAGATTCCGTTCACAGAAGCTGCACCACGAGGATGGCCAGGTTGCCGCAGGCATGAATGATCATTGGGGTGAGCAGGCTCCCTGAATACTCGAAGGAGAGGGTAAAGAGGATCGCCCCCAGCGCCTGAATGACGAGGGAAACGGAGATCCGTCCATGGGCGGCTGCAAAGAGGGGTACGACGATCGCAATGGAAAGGAGGAGGGGCAGTTTTTTCCTGAGGGCGTTATAGACAATGCCGATGAATACAAGGTCCTCGACCAAGGGGCCGATAAGACATCCCACCAGCACGTAGGCGATGAGCCTGCGGGCTGATTGCATCCGCATGCTGCCCAAAAGCCTGTGCGCAGGGACCCCTGCCAGGTGGAGGATGACGCCGACACCGCCGACTAAGGCGCCGAATCCGCAACACCACAGGATACCATGCAACAATCCCCTCCTGAACAGCGATGGTGAAAGCCCCAACCGATCGGGGCCGTATCCCCAGTAAGCCAGAAATCCCACGATGAGAAACACCCCTGCAATCCGTTGAAGCGCAATAAAAAGGAGCGAGGGGACAGCTATGGCGCTCGGGGATTGCTGATAGACAATGGCGCTTCCGATTTCCAGGCAGATAAGAAGGAAAAAGAGGAAGAAGGCCTTGCCTAGGGGAAGGGCCTGGGTAGTATGCCTCTCTTTGAAGGTGACTGGCTCCATCCTATCTCCCTTAAGGCGATATAGGCGGTTGTTTTAAGATACCATTCCCTTGTTGATGTTACAATCTCCAGGAGCTGATCGCGTGCCTGCATGGCCTTCATCTTCCCCAGACTCCTGGCGGCGTGGTACGCCACGTCCGGATTCGGGTCGTGTAACAGGGGTATGAGATCATCAATCCCCTCCCTGCCCTCAGTGAGTGCGAGAAGGTCAATCCCCCATTTTCGCACCACCGGATGAGGATCATTGAGCATCGCAATAAAATGGCCGGAATACAGCCGTGCCTGTTTGCGGTCATGTTCGATGCATTCCCACAGAGCGATGGCGGCGGTAATTTTATCGCCCGGGGCCTTTCCCGCAATAATGCTCACCAACCCCTCTGTGTCGCAGGCCGCCCGTTTGGGACCGACAATCGCGCTGAGCCCTATAAGGAGGAGCAGAAACAGGAGAAATGCCGCCAGGGCATCCCTGGTGGGACCCGGATTCGAAAAGGGAAGGCCGGCAAGAAGGACAAGGAGGGTGAACAAAAAGAAGATCCCCATAAGGGGCCACACCTGAAAGAGGCTCACCCTGACGGCCCTCCTGAGGACGAAGGCCCGATCCGCATCGTCATTATATTCCTTGAGCAGGATGTCGGGGTCCTTGATGAAGGCATGCAGATCCTTCTGAATGCACACCCGGCGGTGGCGGGAAAGGACGCACAGTTCCCCGTCGGCGGCAATTTTTTTGATCCGCGCATCCGCCGGGGCATTCTCTCCGATGTAGATATCGCGCCACGCGAGGATTTGTTCGATGCGCTTGAGCTCCTTTTCCGTGAATCCCTCCCTGTCGACCCGCAAGACCCTTTGGAGCTTCTGATCGAAGGTCTTTATCACCCGGGCGGGATAGAGGGTATAGCGATAGTAGAAATCGACGATCCCCCTTCCGACGGCGCTTCTCCCGAATACCCCGTCCCTCAAACGGACGAAATCATGCCCGGTGAGCGTGGGGTTGAACAGCATGTAGACAACCGTCACGGTCCCCACCAGTCCCGTTACATAGGGCATGACCTCGGTCATCCGGTGACGTCCGCGCGCGGGGAACCGGCCACGGGAACAAACACAATGGATCAGCACGGGAACGGCCATGAGAAAGAGCCCGAAGGGCCACATCCCCCTCCATCCCGATGAGATGATATACAGGATGAGGGCCGGCACAACAACGGCCATGAGCAGGATGGTCCGTATCTTAGGACGCGGTGCGAGCACCCAGAAGGGAATGCCCCACAGGAATGCATAGCACAGCCCCACGGACAGAGAGAAAAAAAGCCCCCCTGCGGCATAGGTCTTCAAGGATCTGATCTGAGACCGGAGGGCCGTGCCCGGAACCGCAATGTATCCGGCCTTTTCGAGCCATTCCTGCTCCCTCAAAAGGTCCCGGTTGCTGCGTGCCACCAGGATGCCGCCCATCAATTCACCCGCTATGAACCCGACGAGCAGACAGAGGAACAAAAACCACGTCAGGGAACCGAATGAGACTCGCCTGCTCGATGACGGTGCGCTGCTGCACGCCATGGAACGATTTCCCATTGCCGGATTCAGCATGCTATTTTACGTGTTCCCCTATCGATGCCTTGTGTCACGAACGGCAGGCGCATGACGCGGCCATTCACAACAACAGAATTATACAATCGCATACTATATGGGACTGTTCTTATAATTGATGCTAAAACAGTAATAAGGATTTTCATTATACCACGTCAAATAAAATAGAAAAACATGTTGTTTGCCATTGTTCAGGAGTCAACAATGCACGAAAAGACACCTCCATTCAATCCGCTTATCGCGATGTTTGAACAAGCGACCCGTAAGGCATTTTCCTGCTATCCGGAGCTTTATGACCGCGATGTATCCGAGCATATATGCTCTCACATCCTCTCCGAATTCGTGAGGACCGACAGGCTCTACTGGATTCGGGACAAGGAAGGAAAGAGGCTCGGCGAGATCCCCGATATGCTGGCGGAAGGGGATGTGCTTCTTCGTGCCGAAAGCATGGAAAAGGAACTGGCGGTACAGGAGCACATCGGCAACTTCTCCCTGTTCATGTCCGGGCTTTTCCCCAGGGACTCCGGGCGCCTCACCAACAGAATCCCGCTCAACATGAGAAAGGATCGGATCTACCTGGCCCTCTACATGACCCTGCATTCTACCGACAAGGGCATAGACTACTACATCATCCAGGGGAGGAAGGCCTATGAGAAGGCATCAAGGATCTACAAGGGACTCAATGACCTCAAGGCGTCCCTCCTCAAGAGGCTGAGCCAGCGTTTCGAGTCCTATGTCTGCCTCATGCAGACCATCAACGACTACCTCGTTACCCCCGGCCTCGTTGCAGGCACATAAGCTCACCCGAGAGCACTTCCCTTTTCGTCCCATGAAGGGAATTCTCTTTGCCGGCATTTTCATGTCGGACAGGGCAATTTCAATGCACAGGGGCTCATCAAGGACATCCTGATAGAGAAAAAAACAGGGCGCTTAGGATACGACGGTAGGTCGACGCAGATACCTGACCATCGGGTTATTCTTTTCTTGATTTTCCATATACCATCATATAGTATCGCAATATGTGGAAATAAACAGGGAAAAATGTAATAACTGGAAAGCGAAGCGCCAAATTTTCCATATTTTGCGTTTAATATGAGAATAAGTGGAAAACCCGTCCGTCTATAGGGGCTGATATGGCGGACAGCTTTCCACTTATTGCACTGTTATGTGCTGTAAAATTAATCGTTTTTGATATATAATATTATAAATGGAGAAATTATTATGAAATTGGAAGAAAAAATAATACAAAAAATACATGAATTACCGGAATCTGAAAAAGCAGAAATCCTTGATTTCATAGAATACCTTAAAACAAAGAAAGTAAAAAAGGAAAATAAAAATTGGACTAAATTTTCTCTATCCTCCGCGATGCGAGGAATGGAGGATGAACAAACGCCTTATTCCCTTGATGATCTCAAGGAATCATTTTCATGATTGCAGAAGGTCAAATCGCCCTTTTCAGATTTCCTCAAACAGACCAAGCAGAAGGAAAACTTCGTCCTGCCCTTATACTTCGTCAGTTGCCTGGTCAATATAACGACTGGCTAATCTGTATGATATCCTCACAGATTGATCAAAGAATTACTGATTTTGACGAGATAATTTCTTCTAACGATCCTGATTTCAAACAGTCTGGCTTGAAATTATTAAGTGTTATAAGAATAAGTAGAATTGCTGTAGTTAATAGTGACATTCTTTTGGGTAAGTTAGGGCAAATTGGTAGTCAAAGATTATTTCGAATTAAGCAAAAACTTTCCAATTGGATACTAGGCACATAACTTTCAATCAACACCGACCTCACTTAGCTGGCCGTGAAAAGCGAAGAGCCACGTAAACCGTCGTGAGGCGGGTTATTTCTAAGTTATAAGAAAAATAAGTAATGAAAATCTATGGATATACAATTGAATTAAGACCCGCTCAAGAATCGGATCGCAAGAAAATATATAATTGGCTAACACAATCTAATATAACCTCCTTTATGATGGGACCGCCAGAATATCCAGATCATCCCATTCCATCTTGGGAAGAATTTTGTGAAGATTATACTTTATCCTTTTTTAATGCGTCGGGAGATGGTAAAGGAAGAAACTATATTATCGTTGTAAACAATGAAGAAATTGGTACAATCGGTTATGATTTACTTGATAAAAATAAAAACAGGGTTGTATTAGATATATGGATGAGTGATGAAAAATATTGCGGTCATGGCTATGGAAGCAACGCACTTGATACACTTTGTAAATATATACATAAAACCTACGGTATTACAAATTTCATAATAAGCCCTTCTGCTAGAAATAAACGAGCAATTGCCGCATATAAAAAAGCCGGTTTTAAATATGTAAGAATAATAAATAAAGAAGAACAAGAAAAAGAATTCGGAAAAAGCGAATTTGATGATAATATAATTATGATAAAAACCTTATAACTTTTAATCAACCCGACCTCACTGAGCTGGCCGTGAAAAGCGAAGAGCCACGAAAACCGTCGTGAGGCGGGTTATTTCCACGTTAGCCGTAGAAAAATAGTATGTCAGCTTATGGAGTACATGATAATTGGAAACCTTCACTGACTTGAGAGACTTAGCGGAAAACCCTCAATATCAATCGCAAAAACAGAAAACTTTATGCGATCTGAATGATGACATGATTGACATGCCTATTGTAGGTCTGATCAATGGGTTTAACGAATTGCCATATTGTTTTACTCTGCAAAGCTGTTATGGCCACTTTGTCTACAACGGTCAAAATGATGCTCATAATCTTGATCCATTGCCGACAGAAAAAGCCGTTGCCGAAGTGGAATACAGGATCGCCTACGTTGCATTCTGCATTGAGAACAGTGCTTCGGGAAGATGGCTGTTTGATGCATTAAAGGAAATCCCGACTATCGATCAAAAAAACATCCAGCTTTGTTGTGCGGAATGGTTCTGGGAAAG
>JBLIRP010000019.1:0-44987 GCA_049472355.1 bacterium
GGCAAGGTGGAGGGGGTGATCGGGCAATCCTCCGAAGGGGTGTACCTTGCCCAGATCCTTCTGAAGTTCTCCGAAAGGGACCAGAGGAGGCTCTCCATCCATGATCTGCAGAACGAGGTGAGGGGAAGGCTTTCCTCGTATCCCGGTGCCATCGTCACCGTCACCAGGCCGAGTGTGGTCGGGGGCCAGATGTCTGAGGTGGAGATGGAGATCGCCGGAGAGGACCTCCCCACCCTGGACAGGATGGCCCTGAAAACCAGGGATCTCGCCGGTGAGATCCCTCGAGATCTTCGTGCTCATGAGCGCGGTCATGCTGATCGGCATCGTGGTGAACAACGCCATCCTGATCGTTGACCAGTTCAACATCCACGTCAGGGAGGGGGCGACCAGGCACGGGGCGATGATCACAGCGACATGCGAGCGGTTCCGGCCCATCATCATGATCACCCTGGCAGCGGTGCTCGGCATGCTCCCCCTGGCAATGGGCAAGGGCATAGGCGCGGAGATGCGGAATGCCACGGGCATCGGCTCCGCAGGCGGCATCCTTGTGTACGGCGTGCTCACCCTCGTGGTGATTCCGATACTCTATGACCTTTTTACCCGCAGGCAGGGGAATATCGGACCAGGCAACAACTCATAGAGGGGGAATCCGATAATTGTTTTGACAAAGCCGACAATCCTGGGTATACTTTAATCAAGATTAAACGATTTCAATCAGATATCAGAATCATAAACAACACAATAAGTAAAAAAAGAAGATGCAGCAATGGAATTGAAAGGAGTTCAGTGATGTTAAAAATTCATAAAAATATAGTCCTTGATGAAAGTCAAAAACCGATTGCCGTGCAAATCCCAATCGAAGAGTTTGCGCATTTAGAAGAAATAATTGAAAATTATGGGCTGTCAAAATTGATGGATGAGGTAAAGGATGATGAACGGCTTTCAGTTGAAGATGCTAAAAAATATTATCAGTCATTGAAGAAATAAGATGTGGGAAATTGAGTATACAAAACGGTTTCTCAAAGAACTTTCAAAGCTCCCCAAAGACATACAGGTTCAGGCAGAACGAATAGTCTTTGATGAATTATTGTCTGCCAATCCCTTCGAACTTGGATATATCGAACATATGAGAGGTTATCCCGACAAGTACAAAATCCGTATCGGAAAATACAGAATTGGCATCACAATAGATAAACTCAACAACCTGTTAATTTGTCAACGTATCGCACATCGTAAAGATATCTACAAAATATTCCCATAAGTCAATTCTAAAATCACATACCGCATGTCAAATCGAATTTCGCCCTATCCCTTATCGATAAAAATGGTGAACAACGCGATCCTGATCGTGGACCAGTTCAACATCCATGTCAGGGAGGGGGCGACCAGGCACAGGGCCATGATCACAGCGACATGCGAGCGCTTCCGGCCCATCATCATGATCACCCTGGCATAGTGTTCTCCGCATATAGGTAATGAACCGTGGAGCGAACTTGGCATGTGCCCCCTCGCCATGGGCACGGGGATCGTGCGGAGATCCCCTGCGCTGCGTATCCCTCTCGACCGTGAGGGCGAACATTATTTGAAAGGGCGCCTGGTCCAATAACGAATCTTATTGATTTTTAATATAATTAATTGGTATGATCTGTGTGGCACAGTTATTGAATAAATAGATGTAAATTAAAAAAAATAGGGAGGAATGCATGAAATATTTCTTGTGTCCATATAAACACAGTCTGCCCAGGCCGGTCATTTTCCTCTTTATCGTCTTGGCCGCCATTTTTTTGACGGTTGCATTCTATGCACCGATGTGCCGGGCCCAAGAAAGAAATTCGGAAGAATCCATCGACTTTACCGCCCTCAGCCTTGAGGAGCTGAAACAGATTACGATCATCTCCGTGTTGAAAAGACCTCAAAAACTCTCCGAGGCCACGTCCGCGATCTCCGTTATCACCCAGGAGGACATTCGAAGGTCCGGTGCCACCAGCATCCCCGAATTACTGCGAGCCGTGCCCGGATTTAATGTCGCACAGATGGATTCAAGCACATGGGCGGTGAGCGCCCGGGGATTCAATAACCTGAATGCCAACAAGCTGTTGGTGCTGATGGACGGCAGGAGCCTGTATACGCCTCTTTTTTCCGGTGTTTACTGGAACATACAGGATACGCTCCTGGAGGATATAGAGCGGATCGAGGTCATCCGGGGGCCGGGGGCCACATTGTGGGGGGCAAATGCGGTCAACGGGGTGATCAATATCATCACCAAGCATGCGAAGGAAACCCAGGGAGGGTTGGTCATATCGGGTGCGGGTAACGAGGAAAAACGCTTCGGGGCGTTCCGGTACGGAGACAAGCTGGGGGAAGGCGCGTATGGCCGTTTCTATCTGAAATATTTCGAACGGGATGATTTTTGGAAGGCGCCAAGGCGCTGGCTTGGACCGGGTTTCGAAGAGGACGAGGGGTGGGACTCCCTGAGGGGGGGATGGCGCATGGACTGGTCCATGTTTGGCGGGGATGCATTGACCCTGCAGGGTGATATGTATGACGGGGAGGACAGCGAGACAATCGTCTTCCCGGACCCGAATTTTCCCTCAATCGGAAGTCTCGATCTGGAGAATCATTTTTCCGGCGGTGATGTGATTTTGCGCTGGATGCATGCCATTTCCGACGAATCCGATATGGCGCTCCAGCTTTATTATGACCGGACAAAACAGGAAAGAAACAAGGGCGATCAATCCCAGTACAAGGAGCGGTTCGACACCTTTGACGTGGACTTTCAGCACAATTTCAGGCTGGGAACGCGCCAGGGGATTATCTGGGGCCTTGGATACCGGTTGATCAGCGACCGATTCGAGGCCAGCGAGGCGGATCCCAACAGGCCCGTGTTTCTTATTGATCCCCAAAGCCGCGACACCCATATCGTGAGCGCCTTTTTTCAGGACGAGATAGCCCTCATCCGGGACAGGCTTCTGTTCACCGTGGGATCGAAGCTCGAGCACAATGACTATACCGGGTTTGAGGTGCAGCCGGGCGTCCGGATGCTGTGGAACCCCTCCGACTCGCAAAATGTCTGGGCATCCGTTTCCCGTGCGGTCCGCACGCCCTCCCGTTCGGAATACGATACCGAGTCCTCCATCACGGTATCTTCTCCCTGGCCTTCCTGGTCCCGGCCCAGGATGGAGGAGGCGGAGGATTTGCTTGCCTATGAGGCCGGATACCGGATTCAACTTACCGGGTCCTTCTCCCTCGATCTGGCATCCTATCTGAACGAGTATGATAGCCTCAACATCTTTGGCTATAACACGGCGGAGGCGGAAACCTATGGAATGGAATTGGCTGTAAACTGGGATGTGTTGCCGTGGTGGCGCATTCAGGCATCGTATTCATACCTGCATATGCACCTCAGTCGTGCCTATCGGTCTCCGCCCCCCTTCGACCCCAATTTTTCGTTTCCTCATGATCCGAATGTCCCGATGTTTCCGCCGCCGTTTGACACATCCCTGGACAAATCCAGCCCGAATCATCAGTACGTGATCCATTCAGCCTGGGACCTTTACCGGAATATCGATCTTGATCTGGAGATGAGGTATGTGGACAACCTGGACATCTATGTGGGGAGCTACACGGAGCTGGACGCCCGTATCGGCTGGAAGCCAAGAAGGGATCTTGAGCTTTCCGTTGTGGGCCGAAACCTTCTGCACGAGCATCACCCCGAATTCCTGTCTCACGGCTTCCTGCCCTTTTCAGGCGGGGAATACAGTGAAGTGGATCGCAGCATCTACGGGAAGATCACATGTCGATTTTAACCGGGAAAACAGTTACAGGATGGTGGCTTTATGCCATGATCACGATGTGTGTCGTGGCATTCGCCGGGGTGCGTGCGCATGCCCAAACCCTTTACGGGCTGGAATACAAGGTGAAGGCGGGCTTTATCTATAATTTTGCAAAGTTCATCGAATGGCCCGCGGAGAAACCCAGCCATGATCCCAACTCCATTATTATCGGCATTATCCCGGACACCCCGGAGACGGATGTCTTTTTCTCCCTGAGGGACAAGAGTGTAGGCGGCAAAGGGATCGAGGTGAAGAAATTCAAGGACGTGAGAGACAAGGGCGTTGAACGCTGCCATATCCTGTTCTTTGATTCGAAGGATGAGGGATTCGTAAAGGAGTGCCTGTTGATCGTTCAATATCGAAGTGTTCTAACGGTTGGACATATGGAAGGCTTTATCCAGGCGGGGGGCATCATCAACTTCTTTACCGAAGAGGGCAGGCTTCGATTCGAGGTGAACCTCGATGCGGCAAAGCGGGCCAGGATCAAACTGGGGTCCCAAATCCTCATGTCCGCTGAGATCGTAAGGGAGAAGGAGCAATAAAATGTCCTTCCTCCGGAGGCTAATCGATTTATCTTCCTTTCAAAATATATCCATCAAACGAAAGCTCATTTTGATCATTCTCCTCACCAGTTGGATTACCCTGCTTGTCGCCTCCATCGCCTTTATCGTAAAGGACGTGGTTACCTTTCGCCAGGCGATGGTGAAGGACATCACCAGTATCGCGCAGGTGGTCGGCATGAACAGCTCCGGTGCGCTCGTGTTTAATGACCCGCGGACTGCCGAAAACAACCTTTCCGCTTTACGTTCAAAGCCGAACGTCACCTTTGCCTGTATCTATGACAGGGACGGAACGGTCTTCGCCACCTTTTCCGGAAGGGATACAGCGGATGCCTTCACCCCTCCGGCTCCTCAAAAAACCGGTCATTATTTTCACATGGGGCATCTCTATCTATTTCATCAAATCCTTCTTGAACGGGAGATGATCGGGACCATTTTCATTCAAACCGATCTCTCGGAGATTCATTCGCGCATAAAACAATCGGGGGGAATCGTCGGGATCATTATATCCGTGGCCTTTTTATTGGCGATGATGCTCTCGTTTTTGCTGCACCGTGTGGTTTCCGAGCCGGTCTTGAACCTGGCCATGATCGCGAAGACCATTTCAAAGGAGAGGGATTATTCCATACGGGCACGCAAGCGAGGCCAGGATGAAATCGGGACCCTTATTGACGGGTTTAATGAGATGCTCGATGAAATCCAGAAACGGGATAATGAACTGGAAAGCCACCGTGAACACCTGGAAGAAATGGTGGCCGACCGCACCGCCAAATTGAAAAGGCAGCAAAAGGATTTGAAGGAGGCGCTCAACCGTGCCGAGCAATTGACGGTTGAGGCCCAATCGGCCAACCGGGCAAAGAGCGAATTTCTCGCAAACATGAGTCATGAGATACGCACCCCCATGAATGCCATACTCGGTTTTACGGATTTGCTGGACTCCCGCATCAACGACAAGGAACAAAAGGCCTATCTCAAATCGATCAAGTCGAGCGGCAAGAGCCTGTTGACGCTTATCAATGACATCCTCGATCTTTCCAAGATTGAATCCGGGAAAATGGAGCTTCAACTCGAGCCGGTCAACCCCTACTCCATCTTCAGCGAGATTAAACACATATTCTCCCCGAACATATCCGACAAGGGGCTCAATTTTTTCCTGGAGGTCGATCCTGCCCTTCCTGCACATCTGCTTTTGGACGAGGTGCGGCTGCGACAGATCCTCTTTAACCTGGTGGGCAATGCCGTTAAGTTTACCGACAAGGGGTATATAAAACTCTCAGCCAGGAATATGGCGAAGCAGGAGGGGAATGGCACCATTGATCTCATGATAGCGGTGGAAGACACCGGAATCGGCATTGCTTCGGGGTCCTTGAAGACCATATTCGAGGCGTTCAGACAGCAGGATGGTCAAAGTACCAAAATCTATGGCGGCACCGGGCTGGGGCTTGCCATTTCAAAGCGATTGGTTGAAATGATGGGAGGCGTCATATCCGCTCAAAGCACCCCCAAAAAGGGGAGTGCCTTTGAGATCTTGCTCAAGGATGTGAGAGTTGCCTCTACTCGTTTGGTATCTCAGGAGGAAAGGGATTTTGACCCTGGAAACATCACCTTTGATGAGGCCGTCATACTTGTGGTGGAGGATGTCCCGCTCAATCGTGCACTCATACGGGAATATCTGCGACACACAGAAATCAGCGTCGTCGAGGCCGAAGACGGCAAACAGGCCCTTGTATGTGCCAGGAAACATCACCCCGATGCCATTTTAATGGACATCAAGATGCCGGTCTTGAATGGATATGAAGCGCTACACCGCTTGAGAGATGATGATGCCCTGAAAAAGACACCGGTGATTGCCTTGACGGCTTCGGGGATGAAGAAGGACAAGGAAAGGATCTTGGAGAGCGGATTCGACGGGTTTCTGGTGAAGCCCTTGCAGGTCTTCGATCTATACAGGGAGTTGGCCCGTTTTCTTCCCTATTCGACAAGGGAGCGGACGGCACAGCAAACGGCGAAGGATGCGCGGAAGAGGCGGCCGCCGGAAAAGCTGCCTCCCGAGGCATTGGCAAAATTTCCTGAAATAATCAATGCATTGGAAAATGAAATGATGGGTTCATGGCGGATTGCCCGTCAAAAGGGGCTTTTTGATGATATCGCCAGTTTCGGCAATCAAATAAAGAGGCTTGGGGATAGATATGCACTGGAGTGCCTGAAGGAATTCGGCAATGATTTGATCCGGCATGTCAACAGCTTTGATATCGAGAGCATGTGCGCCGCCCTGGAGGCCTACCCCGCATTGATCACCCGGATCAAATTGCTTCGACACAAGCATGTCCACGGAAAGAGATGAGATGAACGAAGCCTGCAATGCATATAGGATCCTGATCGTTGATGACGTTCCCCGCAATATTCAGGTACTGGCCAATATTCTGAAAGAGGCCGGTTATCAATTGGGATTCGCCAAGGACGGCAAGGCGGCCCTTGCCCACATGGAATCCACCCGGTTTGATCTCATCCTGTTGGATATCATGATGCCGGGGGTCGATGGGTACGAGGTCTGTGAACAGATCAAAAGGCATAAGCGGACCAGGGATATACCGGTCATCTTTATCACCGCCCTGCATGGGACGGAGAACAAAACAAAGGGATTCGAACTCGGGGCCGTTGATTATATTACCAAGCCGTTTGATGCACTGGAGGTCCTGGCAAGGGTGAAAACACATCTTACCATCCGGGAATATGCAACACAATTGGAGCGACTGGTCGAAGAAAGGACCCGTCAGCTCATGCATGCGGATCGTCTGGCCACATTGGGTACGTTTGCCGCAGCCATTATCCATGAAATCAATAACCCGCTCTCCTATATTATAGGGAATACCAAGCTTCTGGAGATGTTCTGGAGCACGGCACGTCCGATTCTGGAGGCGCATGCCGGCGATGACAAAACCGGGCAATTGTGTAATGATGTAAAGGAGATCGATGGATGGCTCAAATATCTCGGTGAGGGCTGCCATCGTATAGCTCAATTGGTCAAGAGCCTGAAGTCATATTCCAGGCAGAGCACGGTCCATAAGGGGCATTTTTTGCTGGCTGATATCATCAATGATGCCCTTCGTCTGGTCAGTCACAAGATTAAGATTCACGCCGTCATGGTGCAGGTGAGCGTCCCCCCGGATCTGAAGGTATATTGCGATCCACAAAAGATTTCCCAGGTATTCGTCAATCTTATTGATAATGCCTGTGATGCCGTGCCGGATCAGACCGGCAGGATAACCATCACTGCTGCAATGATAAACGGTCATGCCTCGGTCAGGATCAAGGATAATGGTCCCGGTATATCGGGTGGAATCGGGGAAGAGATCTTCAATCCCTTTTTCACCACCAAGGGTAACGACATAGGGACCGGGCTCGGGCTTTTTATTGTCAGGAAGATAATAGAGGAACACAACGGAAGGATCTCATTGTCCCCGGCTGATGGAACCGGAACGGAATTCACCGTTCTCCTGCCTGTTGAGGGCAAATAAACCCTAACGCATTATGGGGTCAGGTCTTGAATTGTCAGTTTTGTCCCGAAAATAGAATCATATTTTCATCCTTCGTGGCGCCGCTAAAGCGGCATGAGGGTTTCTCACGAAGGTAATTACAATCCCCTGGATCTCTGTGGTTTCTTAAACGCACTGTTAGGTACGCCATGCGATCACATGTACCCTCGTGATGACGGTGCCTTGTATTCATTGACGAACGGGAAACGGCCGGTCCGCAGTTGCGGAAGTCGATACGCTGGGGTAACAGGATACGTGCCGCGGCCATGCATCCCGATGAGGGCCGCCATTGAGCGCAGGGGTATCGGTGAAGAGATACAATAAAATCATAGTGTTGCAAGAGGAAATACCAGGGTTTTCTCCAGCAGTCGGGGGGTGATTTAACTTATTGATTTTTAATCAGATTTCTTGTATAATATAATAAAAAATACTGCCATATGGAATGATGACATCTTCGTTGAAGATGAGGCAGCATATCACGTCCAAGGCACCTCCTCCTTCTCTCCGGGTATAGTATGCCGCAATCATGAACCGTGGAGAGGTTTTATCTTGAATCGAAGGGGGTGGATTCCCTCGGAGAGGAGGTGTCTCTGCAGTCCCGTGCAACCGCAGTTGGATATACGCATGGAAAACAGTGGTGAAACAGTATGGCTCGATTCTGGGATGGCCTTTTACGGCTTCTTTACGACGGCATCCGCTTAGGGGTGCTGTTCTATCTGGTCGTTCAATTCGTCCGCCTGACGCTCTGGTCGGTAAGACACTGAAACGATAAACTCGTGGAAACCAGGGGGAACAATCCACATCCTTTTAATTCCTTCCAAAAACCACGATAATAGAGGTATGCACCTATACGTGGACGATATGCGTTTGCCCCCACCCCTTTTCGGGATTAATGGTTCCTTGTGACAGGGAGATCGGAATGACGGATGAACAATTCGACAGAATGATAGGCGCAATTGAATTGCTGGCAAAAAGCATCACGGAGGGATGCAAAGACATCAAGGACGGCCTTGACGATGTGTCGGCCTCGATCTTGGAGTTGTCTGATTTTATTAATATAGATGAGCCACAGTACAATGACTGAATACCGGCTCATCCCATCTATTCGCGATCTACTCGTCACCCGTCTCAACAGTGAGGGTGGTTGACTCAGAGCAATGTATCCAGTATCCCCTTCCTGGTTGCAGGAGAGCGGTACGATCGAGGAGATCATAGTGATTCGAAAATGCGAAAACGGCCTTGATCATTCCCTTTCCTACCGATGGTTTTGCAGGCCGCGAACATCCGCCGATCATGCACCAGTGGTTTGGGAAGGCAGGAACGGTATACTCCTCGATGGATTTGATGGCCGATACCTGGTATTCCTGGGCGAGGATAGACGCCGAAAAATGCACCGATGAGATCAACAGGATATTCGCGGCAATAACGACCCCTGCGGGAAAGGATCGTGGCGAGACCGACATAGAAATTCCCCCCCGAATCTATACAATAGTATACCATCTACGGATGCAAAATTCATCCGGCATCCGATTACTTTGAATGCAAAAGGATAAGACATCTTTGGAGTGGACCGTGTTATGCCTGGATTAATGTATATGCATTGCGATCATGTGAAAAGAAAGGGGGCCGGCAGCGGAGTTTCGATACCGCGCCGGCCCTGCTGTTTTAGTTGTCGATTGTCTGTCACATGCTATCGACCATGCAACTACAAATAGGTCCCCGTGAAGGTGAGCGCAGGATTCAGAAGCTGTGCCGCAGTCAGGAGGGAGGGATTTATCCCGTAATATCCCTGCCAGAAGGGATTGACCAAGGGGACCCAGAAGTTGAGCCAGGCGGCTGGATTAAAGGTATACAAGCTCTCGAACCCGAGTGGAAGGGAAATCGGCGCGGGTACTATGGAGGTGCCCGTGGCGGTCGTCGTCGCCGTCTGCATATAGGTGGGAGGCCATGTCTTGAAGGAGCTAAAGGCCGAGACAAACCCTTCCAAGGGGTCAAAGAATTTCAACGTCGGATCACCGTAGCTGGGGATATAGTTGTAGAGCAGATAGAAATAGGGCAGGGAAGGGTCCCAGACGAGTGCAGGTTGAACAGGGAGGAAGGTGTTCACGTCCAGTGTGCTTACAAGCGGGGTAGGCGCCCCGGTCACGGGGTCGGGTGGTGAGAGCACCGGCGACCATAGGGGCCACAGGACGTTATAGGGGGGAAGGGCGGTCCATCCCTGGGCAAACAACGTGTGAGAGACAAGAAAGACGCTCACCAGGATGACGGTGAGGGTGAGTATACACAGCGAAACGTTTCTCTTCATACCTCCATACCTGCCTTTCGTCATATATCATTGCCTCTGTACTCTCGTCCCAAAAAGCGGACAACAGCATCGGAATTCGATGAAATATCCAGCCTTCGCGGACATCCCTCCCTTCCAAGGTATTTCTTTAAACGGGATATTCACGAGAATTCCGGGATGTCAAACCGGGTGCCCGTACATTGCTCTTTACCTGCTGTTTTCTGCAGAAATTGATTAAAAGAGAATATCCTTATTAAATTATAGCATCCCTGCTGGATTTCCTCAACCCACACCTTCCAAAAGGCTTGCCCTGTAAGGCGATCACCCTATGTGCGGCCTTTCATGATCGATATCGGTATACATGGGGAGACCGCCCGCGGTATCTGCGGGCGATCTCCTTCCAAAGGTTCTCTGATATCAGAACTCGTAGGCGCCTTCGTCGATCCAGTTCCTGATGAATGAAAGGCCCTGGGCGGTGAGTGGCCCCAGATTCAAGGGCATGAGGGCCTCGTTCGCCGGAAGACCGATGCCGCTCACCCTCTGGTAGAGGACGCTGTTCGCGTAATCCCCGGGGATCACCAGTATGCCCTCGCCGCTTCCCGTGTAATCGGCCTCCTGATTGACAAGGTTGTCATATGCGTCGCCCACGGTCAGGGGGAGGAAGTTTGCAGATGCGCCAGTATTTGGATTGTGACACTGCACGCACCTGCTGGTGAAGATGGGCTGCACCTGCTGGCTGAAGGTCACCGACCCCACGGATACGATGAGGTTGATGTCGGTACCCATGGGAACCGAGGTCCCTGCAGCAGGGTTCTGGTCGATCACGGTGTTGGGCGGGACCGTGGTGCTGTAGTCATAGGTGATGTTACCCACATCGAGGTTGCAGGAGGTGATTTCATCCTCGGCCTCGTCAACGGTCAACCCCTCCACATCCGGCACCACCGGACTGGTGCACAGCGTGACCTCGAAGGAACGAACCACCACAACACCGCGGTCTCCCACTACGCGATCATCGGCACCGGGAAATTCAAAGGTCCCTATGATATTGGCGTCCGTGTGGAGCATGGCGTGGAGCACCTCGTCATCAACCGCGTCGCGGGTCAGATCGACGGTGATATCGGTGGTGATGCCCGCATTCACATGTGCCTGGCCGATCACGGCTGAGGTGTCGTCGTGTATCACGATCCATCCGGGACCGTAGTACCCAACGGATGCCACGGTCACCTCGTCGTAGGGGACGATCGTCTGATCATACACATTGACGAAGGGAACCGAACCGGAGGCGGGGACCATGCGGTATACCCTGCCGGTATTCCCTGAAGGCCCCGGGTTCTCCGAGGTAAGGACGTACAGCTCGTTGTCGGCATCCTGGCCGAAGGAGCGGACATACTCGTTGATGCGGTCGTCATCGCTGGATGCCACCACGATTTCGCCCGTGGGCCACAGCATCCCGTCCGAGGGCGCTGGGGTTGCGATGAAGAGGGTACCGTCCGGGTCATCGCCGGCGGTGCTCCAGTCGCCGAACACGTATTTGCCGGTGAAGCCGGTAAGCAGGCTCCCCCGGTACACATAGCCGCCGATTACCACCAGGCCGATGCCACCCTGGGCATTGGCATTACGGTACTCGATAATCGGATCGGTGAGCTGTATGCCGTTCGGCCCGATAGTGGGGCATGAGGAAGGTGACTGGTTCGGGTTGAAGGGATTGAAGCAGTGGGCGCCCTCCTTGATGTTCCACCCGTAGTTTCTTCCCTTGTTGACGATGTTCACCTCTTCCCAGAGGTTCTGCCCGGCGTCCGCAACGAACAGGTCGTGATCGCCTCCCGCGTCGAAGGACATGCCGAAGGGGTTGCGGAACCCGAAGGCGAATATCTCGTCGAGCCCGGTTTTATCCACAAACGGGTTGTCATCGGGAATGGCATACTCGAGATCATCAGTGATGTCGTCTACGTCGATGCGCAGGATGCTCCCCAGAAGGCCGCCGGCAAGGGTGACGATATCCTGGCCGTTTCCGACCTGGGGATTATGAAGTGTGCCAGTGTCATTGGCACCTCCCCCGTCACCCAGGGAGATGTACAGGTAGCCGTCTTCGGGGCCGAAGACGAGCTGGCCTGCATTGTGATTGCCCTGGGGCTGATCCACCTCCAGGATGATTTCCTCGGAGTCAATATCCGCCTTATTGGGGTCCCCGGAATCGACGGTGAATTCGGATATGCGGCTGGTGTGATCCCATCCGACAGGTGCACCCGGGGCGCTGTAATAGACGAAGAACCGGCCGTTGGTGGCGAACTCGGGATGGAAGGCGAGGCCGAGGAGCCCGCGCTCATCGTAATTATTGGTCAGATTCACCAATTCATCGCTGATGTCCAGGAAGGGTTCCGGGAGTACGCTGCCGTCGGGCATCAGGATCATGATCTCGCCGGTCTGGTCCACGATGAACAGCCTGCCGGACCCGTCGCCGGGGGACACCAGCCCCACCGGTGCGTCGAACCCGTCCGCCACCAACTCGAGGGCGACCATCATCTGTGGGCCGCGGGAGACCACCAGGGCCACCGCCGAACCCCTTGGCACAATGGTATCGGCAGCCGGGCTCTGGCTGATCACGTAACCGGCGGGTACGTCCTCATCATACTGGCGGCTTATGCTTCCCACAGTGAGTTGCGCGGCAATGATGTCGTCACCAGCATCGGCCTCGGTAAGCTCTTCTACGTCGGGCACGGTCCTGGTAGTTGGCTGGGGTGTAAAGGGAGGGTAAGGATAAGGGTAGGAGGGGGTGAAGGGGAATGGGGGATAATAGCTCGGGAAAAACGGTACCTGAGGGAACGGCCGGAATTGGGGCAATTGGGGAAACTGCGGCAACTGCTGGTAGACCGGGGGGCGGAAGTATGTCGGTTGAAACCAGGGGAGCTGCTGAAACTGGTAGGAAGGAAAATTTCCATAGGGGAATTGACCGAAATACGACGGGAATGTCATTTGCTGAATCTGCGGGAATTGAAACGGCTGGTTGTAGAAGGAACCCGTCAGATAGGGATAATTGAAATTCGTCGGGGGAAGTTGAGCCAAGCTGTGTGGGCATTGAATGAGTACGAGACTAAAGACGATTGCTGCAATCGTCATTATATGGAACAAAGAGTGCCTTTTCATTGTGTTTCCTTTCTCTATGAACTCAATGGTGTGTGGAAACGTTGATTGTATTCTGTGTTTTTTGTCTCAAGCGTTATGTATAGACAGGGGATTTGATCGGACTGGAATATCGAATGGAGGGGATCTCCCGTTATCATGACGATTGCTTGTAGTGTGGATCACATGGCCGAAGGGTCCGGCGTGTATCGATGTGCCCGTTGATGGTTGACGTAAGGGTGAGGGTATATGCTTGGGGCTGACATCCTTTTTTAAACGAAACATCCTTTGAGGATGTGACCGAATATGGTGAGAGGGATGAATCGCGGATGTTCTGGATTCCATATACATATTCCCCTTGCAAGGTTGATTGAATAGCACCGATTATGCAGAAATTGTTATGAGGAAATGAAGAGCATACTGCATATTCTTTGAATTCGGGCAATTACGGGAAAGCGTAATTTTTTGCTCGATAACGGGTGTCAGTATGGCAAAATGTGATGTATAATCTATGAATGGTACATATATATTTTAGTGCATGGTGGAAGATAAGTCAAAAGCACGGCAGCGCAGTGTCCCGGAATCCGATAGCATATCGAAAACATACACCATGTATCCCAGGAAAAGGCCATGATCTGCCGTGGCACTACAATTCAAGACATACTATTTTCTGTATCATATGTATTGTCTGTAGCCATTGGCATCCATAAGCAAAATACCAGGAAAGGGGAGATGCGGCGATGCAAAGGGATCACGCGGGGCATGAACAGCATGACCACGCCGCGCATTCAGGGCCCGACCATGGGGAAGATCGCAGCGGCAATAACCACCAAGGCCATCAGGCGGCACACGACCACAGAGATCATCATGCGCATATGGTGGCGGATTTCAAACGAAGGTTCTGGGTATCCACGATCATCACGATTCCCATCCTGGCCCTCTCCCCCATGATTCAGGAATTTCTCGGCCTGGGGGATTCCCTGCGATTCGTGGGGGACCTGTACGTGCTCTTCCTCCTTGCCACCGTCGTCTTCGTCTATGGCGGCAGGCCCTTCATCATGGGGCTCGTCGACGAGATCAGGTCGCGGAACCCGGGGATGATGACCCTCATCGGGGTCGCCATCACCACCGCGTACATTTACAGCAGCGCGGTGATCTTCGGGCTGGGGGGGAAGATATTCTTCTGGGAGCTGGCCACCCTGATCGATATCATGCTCCTCGGCCACTGGGTGGAGATGAGATCGGTCATGGGCGCCTCCCGCGCCTTGAAGGAACTGGCGCAGCTTCTCCCCTCGCATGCCCATAGGGTCATGCCGGGCGGGGACATCCGGGATTTTCCCCTCAGCGAGATCCGGAAGGGGGACCGGGTGCTGGTGAAGCCCGGCGAGCGGGTGCCGGTTGACGGAAGCGTGGTGAACGGGGAGTCCTCGATCGATGAATCCATGATCACCGGGGAGTCCTCCCCTGCATACAAAAAGGCGGGGGGGGAGGTCATCGGGGGCTCCCTCAACGGGGAGGGCGCCATCACCGTGGAGGTGCACAAGACGGGGGAGGAATCCTTTCTCTCCCAGATGATCGGGCTGGTCAGGGAGGCCCAGGAGAGCAAGTCAAGGAGCCAGGACCTTGCAAACAGGGCGGCCCTGTGGCTCACCGTCATCGCCCTGGGATGCGGGGCAGCCACCCTGGCGGCATGGTGGTTCATGGTGGGAAGGGATTTCGCCTTTTCCCTGGAGCGTACCGTCACGGTCATGGTCATCACCTGCCCCCATGCCCTGGGGCTGGCGATCCCCCTGGTGGTTGCCGTATCCACCGTCCTCTCGGCCCGGAACGGACTCATCATCAGGAACCGCACGGCGTTCGAGCGGGCGCGGAACATCCAGGCGATCATATTCGACAAGACCGGCACCATCACTACCGGCAGCTTCGGGGTCACCGACGTGATTCCCTTGCTCCCGGAAAAAATGGATGAAGGGCAGGTGCTCCGCTATGCCGCGGCAGTGGAGGCGAATTCCGAGCATCCAATCGCCAGGGGGATCGTCTCATCAACGGAAGAGGTTCCCCGTGTGGAGGATTTCAGGGCCATCCCCGGCAAGGGCGCGGAGGGCACCGTGGAGGGGAAAAGGGTCAGGGTGGTCAGCTCGGGATACCTGCGGGAGCAGGGGATGGAGGTTGCGGACCCGCGGGTGGATGAGATCTCCTCCCAGGGAAAGACCGTGGTCTTTGTCATGGTCGAGGAGGCACTGGTGGGGGCGGTCGGCCTCGCCGATACCATACGGCCGGAATCCAGGGATGCCATAGCGCGCCTGAAGTCCATGGGGATTCAATGCATGATGCTCACCGGTGACCGCAGGGAGGTGGCCCGCTGGGTCTCCGACCAGATCGGGCTGGACGAATACTTCGCCGAGGTGCTTCCCCAGGAGAAGGCATCCAAGGTGAAGGAGGTGCAGGCAAAGGGGCTGGTGGTGGCCATGACCGGCGACGGGGTGAACGACGCCCCCGCCCTTGCCCAGGCCGATGTGGGCATTGCCATCGGTGCGGGTACCGATATTGCGGTGGAGACCGCGGACATCATCCTGGTGAACAGCAATCCCCTGGATGCGGTGGCCATCATCGGACTTGCCCGGGCTACCTATGCGAAGATGCTGCAGAACCTGGCCTGGGCAACCGGATACAATGTGCTGGCCATTCCCCTGGCCGCGGGGGTGCTGTATCCTGTGGGCATACTCCTGAGCCCTGCGGTGGGGGCGGTGCTCATGTCCCTGAGCACGGTCATCGTTGCCGTCAATGCCACGCTCCTGAAGGTGAAGCGATAGGGAGAACGGCACGCGCATTTACGAATAATGTCAATGCCCCGAATCTATATTTCATGGTGACGGCAATCACTACCGTCGAAAGCTTGCCTTCACGATAGTGCACCCGGTCCGAATATGCCCCCTAACCGATCAGATGGCGAGGGAGAGCCAGGCAAGGGCCGAGGCGACATCCGGGTTTCCCGTATTGATCAGGGCATTGAGGAGCAAGGGATTATCCAAAAGCGTCGGGTCCTGGATAATCAGGGTGAGCACCGCGGTCACCTGGGGATTCCCGGTGTTGATGATCCAGTCGGCAATGATGACACCGGCAATGGTGGTTACCGGGGTGAGCGGCACGAGCGAGGTCACTGCCGCAATGGTCGCGGTGGGAGGGGGAGCGACTGCGGGGGCCGTGAATGTTAGTGGCGCCACCGGTGCGGGATTAAAATACCCGGTATTGTAGTAGGGTGACACATAGAAAGGATTATAGAACGAGGAATATGAGGTATAGAGCGGGGAAAATGGATACGAGAAGGGTGAGAAAAAATATGAACCCGGATAATAGAATCCGAACTGCGCCTTGACAATCGCGCGTGTCATCAGAAGGATCAAGAACACCAGAACAACGCAGAACAAACGGAATCCAATATTGTCTCTCATAACCTTGCCTCCTTGTCTTACCCTTGAACCCGGATCAGGTGCCTGTGCAGGTGCCTTTTTGTGCCGTGTACCTGTTTCGCTCAGTGAGATTCCCCATTCGTTATTCCCACTGGGGCCTTCGCAATTATACGATTTTGAATAGCAAGAAAAATGCCACAGATAATAATTTTTATTTATGAATAAATTCAAATAGTTTTGCATAACGAACGGGAATTTTGGAAAGGATCGATGCTCTCCGCGTCATACACCCTATGATATGAAGCGGTGCGGGCGCATTATATAAAAGTGGAGAAAATACAGCGGTTTGTCTTGTATCGGATCACGCATAAAACGGGATGCCTGTCATGCATTGTATACCTTTTCGTCCCCTGTGCCTTTTCCGCGAGGTCGATTGATGGCCTCAGAAAAGGTCGATTTTACCCTATTCCGTCATTTCGTGCTTGATATGAATTTCGGTGCTTTCAAATAGTTTCGGACTCCGGCCTTCGCCGGGGTGACAGGTTTGGCGACCTCTTGCGAGGCAATCATGATCGCCTCTTTCCGAATACGGAATGAACAGGAAAGGGTATATTGGTTGATTAAATCTGAAAACAAATCTATACTGCTTTTCGTATCAGGGTGGTCCGATTAAGTGAGGACAGGCACCGAAAAAGAGACATATTCTTTTCAGACATTGCAAGGAGGCTGTGTGTCAGCGGATACGGAACAACTGGTGACCAGGATTCAATCCCTTTTTCAATCGCAAGGCCTGGGCGTTTTGGCGACGCGCGGCAAGGAGTATCCCTACTGCACGCTGGTGGGTTTTGCGGGAACGGAAGACCTGAGGCACATACTATTCGCGACCCTGCGGAATACCCGGAAATATGCGAACATCAGGGCATATCCCATGATCTCCATACTGATCGACTCAAGGTCGAACCGGGCGGAGGACTTCAAGGACGCCGTGGCCTTGACCGTACTGGGCAATGCACGCGAGGCGGAAGGTGAAGAGAGGGAGCGGCTGTCCGGGTTATACCTGGAAAGGCATCCCCTTCTCAGGGAATTTCTCCGGGACCCCGATTGTGCCCTCATGGTCCTTGAAGTGGAACGATATATCCTGGTGACCCGTTTTCAACAGGTCATGGAGATGGATATATCCCCATGCCGTTGACCCTGCCATGAAATTCGGCGACCCCGATGAGACGGCAGCCGGGTGGTTTGGGGTCAGGTCTTGAATTGACAGTTTTTGTTCCAAAAATATCCCGTATTCATCAGAAAATAGAGCATTTTTATAATTCGTGGCGCCACAAAGCGGCATGAGGGTTTGCTCTGAAAATATCCTGTATTAATTTGAAAATATAGCATTTTCATTCTTCGTGGCGCCGCGAAGCGGCATGAGGGTTTGTCTCCAGGTTGTTCCTCCTTTGGAAAAAGTCCGGTCCCGATCAGGGATTCCCTGGGCTGGAAATACCATGAGATTCACATCATCAAGGGGGTATGCATATGGCCGTGTATAGACATATTCAATCGGGTAAGGTGTTCATGGGGAGGCTGTCCCACGGCGCCGATCTGTTGGGGGAGCTCACCGACATGTGCATCAGGGAAGGGATCCGGCTCGGGCGCATCGATGCATTCGGGGCCGTTCGGAAGGCCACCCTGGGTTTCTATGATCAGGGGACGCGCACCTACAAGAGCTTCGCCCTGGATCGCCCCCTGGAGATCACCACACTGATCGGCAATATTTCCCTCAAAGAGGGGAAACCCATGGTCCATGCGCATATCACACTGGCGGACAGGGATGGCTCCGCGTATGGCGGCCACCTTATGCCGGGAACGATCATCTTCGCATGTGAATTTGTGCTCCATGTCTATGAAGGGACGCCATTCAACAGGGAATTTGATGAAGATACCGGGCTGCCGCTGTGGAGGACGTAACGGATTCCTGCACAATGACCGGGACGTGGCCTGACCCGGACTGCGCCACGGGTGAATCAGCCTTGACAAGGATCAAAATTCCGCCTACTCTTCTATTGAGAAAACAAATTCTTATCAATATCAATTATCAATCTTATTTTCTCCGTTGCATTTTTGGTTCAGTCAGGTCATGTTCTTTACCCTGATCCCCGGATCAGGGTGGTCTGAGAGAAAAACGGATTGTCCGACCGGGAAAGGACCCGGTATACGGAAAGGGAGGGATTATGTGCCTGTCGAACGTATATGTCGATACAAAGAAACAGGGGAACCTTTTGCTCCAAGAGGTAATGCGGGTGAGCGTCGATGGTGAGGATATTCGGATTCAGACGCTCATGGGCGATAGCAAGAAGATGGAAGGTTATTATATACGCCAGGTGGACTTTTTGGATAACTCTATGATACTGGAGAAGAAGGGCGAGACACATGAGTGAACATCACCATCATGAGGATGTGAAAAGGCTTGAGGCCGGGTTACCCTATCTGCTCAAACACAATCAGGAACATGTACAGGATCTTGAAAAATGGATACAAAGGGCCAGAGAGGCCCATCAAGACGCCGTCGCAGATGAACTGCAGAAGGTCCTGGAGCTGTCCCGCCGGATCACCATACACTTTGAGGCTGCGTTGCATGCACTGGAGCATCGGGAATAAAGGCGCACCTGCCGGAATAAGTGCCCGAATGCCGGTGTGCCCTTGAAAAAATACCATCATGAGAAAATTTTACTATGGAATTTCCCCTGAATTTTGTGATGTAAGATGTTAAGGGGGAGAGGGGTTTTATTTCAACCTTAAGAAAGGACAAAGACACATGGGCCTATGGAATAAGCTGTTTAGAAGAAATCCGCCGCACTCCGCCATTCATCTTGGTCGCAATGAACCCTGCTGGTGCGGCAGCGGTAAGAAATACAAGAAGTGTCACTACGCATCGGACCAGAAATATTTCGCTCGTATCTTCGCACCCACCTGCAAAACACCCTCTTGAAGTCTGAAATCGAGGTGAGTCTCACCTTCTCTATGCATCCGCAGGATATGTCTCATTGTGCATTCGTAACGACGGGCTGCCGATTCGGCATACGTCCGTAAGATCTTGAGAATAAAGGCCCTTGAACACGTTGACCCTTCGCTGCCTCAAGCACATGGCCTCACATTATTTCCCTTGTCATCTTTTGCCGAGTTGTTTTTGAGTAGCTGTCTTTTATGGAATCGTAAAAAGTCGATTTTACCCTATTCAGTCATTCCGGCTTGACACTGAATCCAGTTTTTTCAATTACTTCTGGACTCAGGCCTTCAGCGGAGTGACAAGTTTGACGACTTTTTACGAGGCCATCTTCTTTAGAAAAGCCAGAATTCTGCCTGGTCTTTCACCCAGGTGCGCAACTTCCATCAGTTGCCGGCGGGGATCATAGTGATCTTCCTGCCGGTGTGATTGGAAAACGTCGGTCCATGCAATATAATAATATAAAAATGGAGAAATATCGCATTGTTCAGGTCTTGCCATTGTTCGAGTACGTAAAACCGAGCCATAACAATCCATAATCCGGAGGAGGATGCCATGCTGAAAAGGGGCCTTTTTCATATCGCGGTCGTTTGTGCCTTCATCCTTTTTTTTGCCGTTCAGGTCTGTGCGCATTGTGAAATCCCCTGCGGGATTTACGATGATGAGATGCGGATCGCTATGATCAATGAGCACATCGCCACCGTCGAGAAGTCCATGAATCAAATCACGGCACTCGAAAAGGCAGATCATGGCCATTCCAACCAGTTGGTCCGATGGATCATGAACAAGGAGCACCATGCGGATGCAATTCAGGAGATTGTTTCACAATACTTTTTGACCCAGAGGATCAAGCCTGACACGAAGGACTACGAAAAGAAGCTGAAGGCCCTTCATCAGATGCTGATTTACAGCATGAAATGTAAACAGACCACGGAGATAGACCATGTGAATACCTTGAAGGGCCTGGTGGAGGATTTTCAAACCCTCTATTTCGAGAAGAAATAACCTCTACGAGGAGGACCGGATGAGCAAGAGAAACAAACAGGTGATACTGATCGCCCAGTGTCTGGTCAATCCCTATTGCAGGGTGCACATCCTGGGCCAGAATTTCCCTTTGTCGCATGAATTGACGAATTTTCTGATGGAGAAACGGATCGGCATCATCCAGTACCCCTGTCCGGAAACAACGGCCATGGGGCTCATGCGGAATCCCCAGGGGCGTCAGCAGTATGACAACGTGTTTTTTCGGAACCACTGCAAGGAGCTTCTCCGGATACCCATGTTGATGGTAAGGGAATTCTTGAAAAACAAGTACCATCTCGTGTGTTATATCGGTCTGGAAAACAGCCCTACATGCGGGATACACTGGGGGAGGCACAAAATCAACAGGTATCAGACGGAGTCCCCCAATCCGGTGGATCAGCCGGACCCGAACGACCCTGTCTTGATGGGCATCATGGCGGAGATCCTGTCCGAGGAGTTTGGGGCGGACAACATCAGGGTGCCTTTTCTGGAATTTCCAACCAAATCCCAGCCGGATTCCAGGGAGCGAAGAAAGTTTTGGGAGGACCTGGACAACGCGATCATGGCGGCTCGTCAGGAAAAAAGAGGGGACCCTGAATAGGCCGCAGCGAGGTATAACAAGGATGCTACGTATCTGCGGGTATGATCATGAAAGGCATGATCATAAACTCGCCTTTCTGGATAAACCCTCATGCCACGTTGTGGCACCACGAAGCATGAAAATTTGATTATATTCTTGGATCAAACCCTCATGCCGCTTCGCGGCGCCACGAAGAATGAAAATGCTATATTTTCAGATGAATACAGGATATTTTCGAGACAAACCCTCATGCCGCTTTAGCGGCGCCACGAAGGATGAAAATATAATTTTCAATAGGATATGTGATATTTTCGGAGCAAAAACTGTCAATTCAAGACCTGACCCCAAGCCACTGAGAAAGGTGGTGGTATAAATAAAGACATTGATATTAATATGTCAAGAGCTTATGGCGCATCGTATCAACCTCTTATAAACCATGGAGCAAGCTATGAAAAAATCCCAAAGATTACGTATATTATTATTTACGATACTGATAGTATTTGCAGGAATAAGTAGAGCTAATGCTGATTCTATCCTTTACTTTAATGATTATTGTTTTGGGACTGATCAAATGGGTGAGGCACTGAAAGCCCTATCAGGCACTCATACAGCAACCCAAGTTTCTACTTCTTCTGATTTTGCAAGTTTAATAGCAACGGGTGACTTTGATTTGGGTATTATGATGATTCAAGACTCTTGGTCAGATAATTATTCAGATGGTATTTATGCCTTGAGTAATTTTGTTAACAACGAAGGAGGAAGGGCCATCTACACAGATTGGAGTATGGATAATACCTATGCAGCCCTGTTTGATGCTCAGTGGACAGGGGCTGTTAATGACGGGCAGATCACCGTCACCCATCCTCAAATGAGCAATGGTATTTCCAACCCAATTTCAATTTATAGTTCGGGATGGGGGGTATTTTCAATGGACGTTGATGGACCCGAACTTGCAGCCTACTTTAGTAATGGTGCCGGAGCCATTTCCATAGGCAATGGTCAGCGCAGCATCGTCAATGGATTTTTAACTGATACGTTTGTCGATGGGGGTCAAGGCGTGCAACTTTATATTAATCAGGTTGGTTATCTAATCGAAACCAAGCCCGTTCCAGAACCCGGTACTATATTTTTGTTGGTTTCAGGGTGTTTGGGGCTTATTGGTATCAAAAGAATATCTCTTATTTGTTAGGCCTACTGAAAAGTTTAAGACTTATATACGTTCACCATCGGCTATTTTGAGTTTTTGTTTGTTTGCGTTTCACCTTTATCAGCATGGATCATCGAGGGCTTAAGCTCGCTTCAGATTAAAACCGGCGATCATCAAGATGAGGGAGGCCAGCAAGGCAATTCCGTATCCTTTCATCTGGTAGTTCACTGAGAGAACCTTCTTCTTCTCAAGCGTGGATACATCCTTGGAAATCCAGCCTGGCTTCTCCCAGTCCGTCCCCTCGACATACCACCATCCTTCCGATTCACCCTTCCTGGTGAGCTGCTCACCATTGGTGACCTGCTCAATAACTTGAGTCTTGGTCGTATTACTTTCGCGTATATTGGCTCGTGTCCCCGTTACCAGAATGAATTCACTATTTGATACCGAGAAGTCGATGGCATCCTTGCTTGCAAGAAAAATGACCCCAATGGCTGCACACAAGCTTACCAGAATAAATAATTTTCCCAGTAACGTGGATCTCTTGAAATGGTGCCAGAATGCACCAAGGGTACGTAAATAGATTCCTTTGAGGAATTTACCCAACAGGATAATGGTGTACACGGCCCCTTGTTGGGTAGACTTCACTGCTATTTGTGCATCATGAAATCCGCTTTCTTCCTGCATGGTTAACCTCCTTTTGAATAATGATGATTTTGGCCTCGTAAAAAAACATGGCTTCAAACAGACATCGATGTGATATCTGACAAGCCTTTTCTAAAAAAATTCATGCAGGCCACAGTTTTCTGATGGATCATGCAGTATCCTTTTTTCAGACGTTCTTACAGCATGTATGTATCACCATATATACATATCGGATATTTTACATAGAGATCTTGGCCAAAGGGGAGAAGAGCAAGGCCCGGGTGACCGATGCCCTGGGTAAAGGATGCGGGGCATGCGCCGCGGCGCAGAAGGATATGAGGCTCCCTCTTTTCTTCCGTTGAATTCGCAAAGATCGTTTGAAGTATTTCTTTTTTTTTCCCGATAAAAAAAACAAGGGATTCATAAATCCAGCAGCCATGTCTTAAAAATCAATCTTGGGGTAACCAATTGTGCAGTGGCGATATATTCGGCAGCAAAGGCCGCAATCATTTCTACTTAAAAATTATTTTAAGGGAAATAAAAAAACACTGAACCAATGAAAGGGAGGCATAGAATGGCCGGTATCGTTGAAAAAACCAGCAGTTATGTCTTAGGGATCGATCTGGGGACGACGAATTGTGCAGTGGGGATATACAAAGCAGGAAAGACTGAAATTATTTCCATCGACGGCGCCAAGACCATGCCGTCTGTAATGTCTGTCCTAAAAGATGGCGAGATTCTCGTTGGAACCCAGGCAAGGTCTCGCAGTATAATTGCGCCGGAAAGTACCGTCTCATCCATAAAACGGCACATGGCGACAGACTGGACAAAGGAGTTTGAGGGGATCCCAGGGAAGGTCTTTACACCAGTGGATGTTTCATCTGAAATTCTCTTGAAATTGATCAATGGTGCCCTACAGAATGAAACGATCGATCTCGGGGGCACCCCAAGGTATGCGGTTATTTGTGTTCCCGCAAACTTCAATGATGCACAAAAGAAGGCTACTCAAATGGCTGCGGAACTCGCTCATCTTGAGGTTTTGACCCTGTTGGAAGAGCCGATAGCCGCTGCATATGCATACGCTATTGAAAAAGAGCGGGTTCAGACGGTTCTGGTCTATGACCTTGGTGGCGGTACTTTTGATGTTTCCATCCTTGAAGTCAACTCGAGTGGAAATGCAAATAAAAAGTTTAAAGTTCTTGCCAAGGAAGGTATTCAAGAACTGGGAGGAGATGATTTTGACCAAAGGCTTATGAAAATAGTGGCTGACAAGTTTGCTGAGGAATCCGCTATCGATATTCTTGATCTAAGTAAGGACCAGGGAATCAGCGCCAAAAAGGCCAGAGAAGCTCAACAAAAACTGCTTGAGGCAGTAATTGCCGCAAAGCACGAACTTTCCGAATCAACCAATACCTCAATAGATATACCCAACTTCATCCAGGATGAGAGCGGGAAATCTTACCACATAGACAATTTGGAGATCACCAGGGAACAATTCAATGAAGAAATTCGTGACCTGATACTTCAAACCAAAGGGTCGGTTGAAAAGGCTCTAAGCGCTGCAAAACTTGGGATTGAAGATATTGATCGGATCATCCTTGTCGGCGGTTCCACCAAGATCCCACTGGTACGAGAAATGTTGCATGAAATATTCGGAAGAGAACCTTATTCCGATACAGATCCGGATACTGCAATAGCTCGAGGCGGCGCCATACTCGGGGCTACAATGATGTTGCCGGATCCGGAATTGGAACGCCCCGAAGAAGACACGGCTGATTTTGTGATCGACATCGATAATATTGTCACTCACAATCTGGGTATAGAAGTTGTTGGAGGCAAGTTCAGTTGCCTGATACCAAAGGGTACTCAGATACCCGAGGACGGCCCCGCCAGTGCCGGCAAAGAATATACAACGCCGCTGGACAATCTGACGGAGTTGGCTATTGTGGTGTTTCAGTCCTCTGAAGATGTTGAATATGTATCATCTGATGGCACCAAGTGCATCGGTGAATTCTTTCTCAAGGGAATTCCGCCGAAACCGAGAGGTCAAGAACGTATACATGTTGAATTTGAGATCGACAGCCAAAATCTATTGAAAGTAAAGGCAACGAGCTCCAGCTCATCAGGTGAGCTTGAAATCCGCGAATCCAACATGATCGATAGACAACAGAGGATTATGCCGGAGGACGATAGACAGGAACAAGTCAGCGAAGAACTAGAGGAAGAACCAGAGAAGGTTATGGCATAATATGATTTGTTGAGCCTGGTTCGCCTGCAATTCCTCGCGGCCTTTTTTACTCCGCGTGGCCTCCCGCCCCAAAGGTGCGGGAGGCCACGTTCGGAGAATGTGGAATCGGTTCAGGATTTTGTGCTTCGAAGTAACTTTATATATATCTATACATGGAACATTGAATGCAAGGATCGAAGCCCTTAAGGAGGAATTGGAAAATTGGAAAATTGGGATGACAGGATCAGTCGCCTTGAGGAAAAGACCACATCTTCCGAAGAACAGGGAGAAGCAATACCGGACTCTAAGGAAGCGAGAATAGAAAAGGTCGAGCAATGTCAGAGGGGACTTGAAGACCGGCTCAATGAGCTGGAAACAAAATTTGACGAAGTTTGCTCGCACCTGAAACAGATGGGCTCACCATCCCCTCCTGTGAAGGCCGATCCGGCTGATGAAGAGATAGTCCTCAAAGAACCTGACCTGGATATCCAGGGCCTCATCACTCAGGCAAAGGCCAAAGAACAGGAAAGTCTTAAAGAAGACAGAGAGAGTATTGAGCTGGGTCTAAAGAATGCCGGGTTTTGGCTTGATCGTGGGGAAAGATTGAAGGCCCTGATCAAAGAGTTGGCAAACCCTGTCGATGAAGCCATAGCAAACAGCAACAGAATCCTGGTACGCCTCCCGGAGGAACTCAAGACAAATCTGGAAAGCAGCCAGCAGGGACTCAACATTATTGGGAGGATGCTGCAAGGCTTGGTTGAGCAGGATGATCGACTGAAAAGACTGGTAGAGAGAATTGAATTGGCTGACAATGTAAGGGAGCTTGAGGATGATGAATGGAGAGAACTTCTGCACGGTGAAACCGATGAGCGGTCAGCACAAGAAAAGATCAACGAGAAGCTGGATGCTATTGGAAGGTCAAACTACAGACTTGTATCCAAAGCAGGTGAACTCGCTGAAAAAAAACAAAAGATATGGCTTGATTTCATCGTAAAACAGATCCTCCCTATTTTTGATGGTATTAACGATGGAAAGAAGCATACCTCGATTCTGATCGATGAATTAATGGAGCGATTTCAGGAATCGGAATCTGAATTGCGTGAATGGTTTGATACCTATGCGACGCTGAGCAGAATGATTTCGACCGTGCTGAATGATGTCGGCGTTTACCGGATGGACGTAGAGCCTGGTATGATGATCGATTTTGAGCGCCATGAACCCTCTTTGGTTGAGGCCGATTCCGAGATGGAAAACGAACAAATCAAAGAAATCGGCAGGGACGGGTATGAGTACGTTAATCAGAATGGAAACCGGCAGACGCTTCGCCTTGCACGTGTGGTTGTTGTCAAGAATAACGATTAAAAAATCAAAATGGTCAGACGTAACAGGAAAGTCCGGCATCAATAAATGAAACAGCTCTAAGGAGCTGCCAGGAGATATCGTATGGCGGTTGATAACGAAACCAATCCGGTATTAGGCTTTGATTTAGGCACAACCTTCAGTGCACTGGCCAGGTGGGTAGACAGGAAAGGACCTCAAATCATCCAAAACAGGTCCGGGCAGGATACAACGCAATCGGTCGTCTACTATAACCCTGGAAATGAAGAAATTCTGGTCGGCAATATAGCATATAACAGGGGACTTATGGAGCCGGAAAACATGATCGTCGGTGTGAAACGGCTCATGGATGATGGCAGTCAGAAGGTCGTGCTTGGAGGTAAGGAATTTACTCCCATCCAGCTCTCTTCTTTGATTTTAGAGAAGATATATGAAGATGCGAGGATGAAATATCCAAAAGGTGCCTTTAAAAGCCGTGGCAGTGTCGTCACCGTTCCATGCTATTTCAAGGCGCATCAGATGGATAATACCCGCAAGGCGGCTGACATGACGGATATTAATTGTATTGGAATTATTCAAGAGCCCGTTGCCGCTTCTCTTTCCTATGCCCTGCAAATCTGTGAGGATCATTTTGACAAGGAGTTCAGCCAGAAAATTCTCGTCTTTGATCTTGGGGGCGGCACCCTTGACATTACATTGTTTCAACTTGAGCATACCAATGACACAATATATTTTGAGGTCCTTGCCAGCAACGGCGATGACAGGCTGGGTGGGATGGACTTCGATCGATGTCTTGCAGATCTTATTTTGAAAAAAAGTCGTGTTTCTTTAGATGGTGTTGAACCAAAACTGTTCAATAAGGCGCAAAGGAACCTGCTTGAACAGTCAACATTGGCCAAAATCGCATTGACTGCCTCTAATGATTACTATGTGGCCATTCCGTTTATACTTCCTGATAAACACATCGAGGTTTCGGTTACCCGTGAAGAATTCGCAAGATGCATAAAACACTATTTAAATAAGATTTCAGGTATTATTGATAGTCTTTGGGCCACTTCCAAACTAAGACCTTCTGATATTGATCGCGTTATTCGAGTCGGCGGCTCAAGCCAGATACCATGCATGAAAAAACTGCTGGATGATATCCTGGGCGCTGAAAAAACATGGAGTAATATAAACCCCTCTACGAGTATTGCTGAAGGGGCGGCAATGTACGCCGCCTATCTTGACAATACCGGTTTTTTCAACAAAAAGATCGATATTCGAACCCGCACCACGCATGCCATGGGAGTCAAAACATCCGGGAACACGTTCATAGATCTTATTCCTGCAAATCGCCAGACGCCTTGCTCTGCCAAACAAGTGTTCACCACCGCCCAGGATAACCTCAAAAAACTGACCATCGAAGTCTATCAGGGATCAGGCAAAAAGGTCTCAGAAAAGACCCATTCTCTGATTGGAAAGATACCCATTGATAACCTGCCCCCGAAACGGGCCGGTGAAGTCGATATCGTCGTCACGTTCTCAATAGATTCTGCACAGATATTGTCGATAACCGTCGAGGTCGAAGGTCAGAAAAAATCGGCAGTTCTTGATTATACCTGATCCTATGTTAATGTTGTAAGAAAAGGGAGAATGCCATGATACTTGGGGTCGATTTTGGGACTTCGCATACAGTGGCCGCGTCCTTAGAGGATGGCACCTATACGGTATGCAGGTTTACCTGCAACGGGGAATCCAAGGAGTATATCCCTTCATTAATAGCCGTAAAGGATGGTTCCATCAAGTTTGGATGGGATGCCGTTTCGTGTGAAAATGATCCCAACGTTTACCTTATGCGTTCTCTGAAACGTATGTGCGGACATTGTCCGCCTGATCTTGATGTGGAGCTTGCTCCTGATGTTCACGTGACTATACTCGAACTGACTGCCCTCTTTTTGGGGCATGTCAAGGAGATGCTCAAGAACAATAGCAGCCTTTCTATCGATAAGGATAAGCCGATCGAGGTGATGATTGCGACACCCGCCAATGCGAATACAAACCAGCGTTATATCACTATGGAGGCGTTCAAGAAGGCAGGCTTTACTGTCAAAGGCATGCTGAATGAGCCCACTGCAACCGCCATAGAGTTCTCTCACCGTTACCTAAAGAAGCCTGGGAATCAAGGCCCTGTGAAGAATGTCGTCGTGTATGACCTGGGCGGGGGTACATTCGACGCCTCTGTTATCGGGTTGGATAACAACTACTATGACGTGATAACCCATGAAGGGGTAGCAAAGCTTGGCGGCGATGATATCGATACGGTCATCCTGGACCTGGTCCTGCAAAGGTTAAACAAACAAAGAAAAGAGTTGAGCCAGAGTGACCACATTCGACTTTTGGAAGAATGCAGGAAAAAAAAGGAAGGCATAGATGGATTCGGTGGAAAATTGACAATCGATGTCAGTCATGTCTTTCATGAGGAGAGACATGTACAGCTTGACAAAAAGGATATCTATAACCACTGCGAGCCGATAATCCAGCAGAGTCTGGATACGCTCAACACCGCGATCAAGACATTTGAGATGACGGAAACCGATTCTAAGGAAAGACGCAATCTCGACGCAATCTATTTAACAGGCGGGGCTGTTGCCTTTCCATTAGTCACCCGAAGGCTGCATGATCAATTTGGTAAAAAGGTCCGGATATCTCCTTATCCGGAGGCTTCCACTGCCATTGGCCTTGCCATCAGTGCAGGCCCTGCCCTGAGCGGCCGGCTTAGAGAAGCCGTCACCCGGAACCTTGGTGTATGGAGAGAATATGGCACCAATAAGATCTTTGATACCATCATTGATAAGAGAAGTCGGCTGGAAACGCAATCCGGTACGCTTCGAATAAAGCGAACGTATAACCCGATACACAATCTTGGCCATCTTCGCTTTATAGAATGCAGCTCCCTTGGGCAGTCCGGTGAGCCGAGCGGAGATATTACGGACATAAAAGAAATCTTCTTTCCATACGATCCACAATTGAAGGATGAGGAAAGGCTTTACCAGGTTCCTGTGATGAGTCGTCCGGATTTATCGACACAGGAAGTAACTGAAACATATTCCTATGACTCCCGGGGGATAATAACACTCGAGATTGAAAACCTGTCTGCGCAATATAAAAAGACGTACATACTCTCCCAAAGGTATCTGCCTGTTGAGGCCGACGAGGACGTTCTTCCCCAAAGGCATCTGCCGGCTGGGGCCAGCAAGGGCGTTCCTTCCCAAAGACATCTGCCGGGTGAGGCCAACCGGGATGTTCATCCCCAAAGGTATCTGCCGACTGAGGCCAACCGGGACGTTCATAAATAAATCAGTCACTCAGCCAGGCAGGTGCTCATTGTAATCCAAGCGTTCAATCGGCATTCAATAAAAAAGCAGGGCCTTCTTGGGGCCCCGCCTTTTATGATACAACGCCATGGTTTAAGACAGCATCGGGCTTATCCCTTCGACCTTCTCCTTACTCCTACCAGCCCTATCAACCCAAACCCTAAGAGGAACACGGTGGATGGCTCAGGCACGGGTGTGGAAGGGCGATCGGGAGGGGGTTCATCGATGTAAAAATTGTCCATTCCGAAGCAGTATGCGTTTTCTGAACTCAGGGTGAATGAGGTAATGCTGTCGAAATTATCATCGAGCCACAACCTTTGAACACCATCACCTGGCTCACCATAAAAATCGTAGTCAAAACCCCAATCGCTCGAGGGCAAACGCATGCTGTAACCACGATTGTTTGTGATGTATGATTCTTCTTCCCCGCTTGATTGGCCACCGCCGACGATAGTGTTCGATGTCATGTCAACGTAATTCAAATCGAAGAATGAGCCATCTATTTTGGTGAAAACTATAGCATAATTTTTAAAGGGATGGGCATGGATCACACTATTATTATAGATAGTGTCTTCCTCATTATAGTTAGGGCCATCCTCGCGGATTGAATAATAGTCTCCTATAATTGAGTCACCGCCACTGCCCACAAAGTCTATACGCATTCCTTCTTCCTCATAGTAATCCACGTCCCACCAAAGCCCTTCGTCTGTTGTTGTGACACTGTTGCCATTTAACAGGTATGCCGTCCCACCGGAAAAATCAATTATCAAGCCTGTAACCGGCCCCGCAATGCCAACAAAAAACAAGAAAGCACATAAAAAAACCAACAACCTTTTCATCCCAACACCCCCCATTTCTTTGATGTTGTTTTACCCAAACAACGATGATGGCCTCGTAAAAAGCCGCCAACCTTGTCACTTCGTCGAAGGCCTTAGTCCATACGTTTTAAAAGAACCGGATTCCGTGTCACGCACGGAATGACAGATAGGGTACAATCGACTTTTTACGATTCCATCAATTATTCTACTTAACCAATCAGTAAGTCAATTCGTGAGCTGCGTCTATAGTTTCCCCCGGATTTTGGACGGCATGCTGAGCTTTCCGGAAGAGAGGAATTGTGGTGTCAAAATTATATCACACCTCAAGGGGAATTCAACATTGCATTTGGGCATTTGGGGTCAGGTCTTGAATTGACAGTTTTTGAAACAAACCCTCGGGTCAGGGCATTTGGGGTCAGGTCTTGAATTTGGGAATGGCTTGTGGGAATGGCTTGGGGTCAGGCCTTGAAATGTCAGTTTTTGTTCCCCAGAATAGAATAATATTTTCAGGCTTCGTGATGTCACAAGGTGCATGAGCTTTTGTTCCAAGAAACTGTCAATTCAAGACCTGCCCCCATTTTATTTTAATTTGATAATTCACGCAAAATGTGTTACACATATTTATGTGAAGCACTTAAAATTGGGAGGGTATCATGGACAGGCAAAATGTCACGTTATCATTGCCCAAATTGTTGTTGAAAAAGGCAAAAATTTTAGCAGCAAGCGAGGATAAGTCCCTGAGTGAATTTCTCAGAGAGACCTTAGAGGAAAAGATTAAGGAAGCAAATGGGTATAAAAAGGCAAGAAGCAGACAGGTGAAGATGATTAAAACGGGCTTTGATCTTGGGACGAAGGGTACGATAACCATTTCAAGAGAGGAACTGCATGCCAGGAGATAAGATATTTGTGGATACAAATATCATCATCTATGCATATGATACCTCTGCCGGGAAAAAGCATGAGATAGCCGGAAGGATCATGCTCGATCTATGGGATTCTGGATTGGGGGTCATAAGCACACAGGTGCTGCAGGAATTTTTTGTTAGCGTTACAAGCAAGATACCAATCCCCCTTGATATAAAAAAGGCAAAAGAAATCATTAGGGATTTCTTAAAATGGGAAGTAATTATCAATGATGGTGCGCGTATCTTAAGTGCAATAGAAATCCAGGCAATGTACAAATACTCGTTTTGGGATTCAATGATCCTTGAATCTGCAATAAGCTCAGGAAGTTCTCTATTGTTGTCAGAAGATTTTTCTGATGGGCAACTCGTTCACAACGTTACGATCAAAAACCCATTCAAGGCCTCACGATAGAGTCTGCCCCCATTTTGTTCGGGTAGACAGGAACAGAATCTTGCCATAAAGGCCATCGCAGGGGCCTTATCACAAATTATTTTCGACAAAAATTATGAGGACGCAAAGGTACCTGCAAAGGAATAAGACGTAGGGATTTGGTTATACGTAGAATTGTGCTATACTGCGTATAACATTATGGGAAAATTGCCCCTTACAACACAGACACTCTATGCTGAGCTGGTGGAGCAGCTTGTGGCTCTTGAGGCCCGGCGCTCCATAGGCTCTTTGCCGGGCTGCTTTACCTTCAAAACCGTCAAGGGCGAAAGCTATGTCTATTTTCAGTATAGCGATATGCACGGATCCCCTAAACAGGTTTACATCGGGAGAAAAACACCCGCACTCGATAAGGTGATCGATAGGTTCCAGGAGGAGCGAGAAAGAAATAGGGAAGATATCGAAAATATTCAACTACTCTGTGCACAGCTCAGGGCCGGCGGGATATTATTGACGGATACCTCATCCGCTCGGGTGCTCAAAGTGCTTGCCGACAGCGGGGTTTTCCGTCTGAGCGGGGTTCTTATCGGAACGTACGCGTTTACCGTGCTGGGTAATGTACTCGGTGTCCGATGGAAAGGTGCGGCGATCAAAACGCACGATATCGATATTGCCGGAGGAAAGCGTATGGAGATCGCCCTGCCCGAGATCCATGCTGATATTCCGCAATCCCTCGAGAGTCTTAATATGGGTTTTTTGCCTGTACCGCCCCTTGATCCACGCCATCCTTCCACCTCCTTCAAGGTCAGGGGGAATCCCCTCAGGGTGGATATCCTCACCCCTTCCAGAACCCATATGACTCATAAGCCTGTCACGATCTCCCGATTCAGGACAGCAGCGCAGCCATTGAGATTTCTTGATTTCCTCATCGAAAGACCGGTACAAGCGGCGATCGTCGATGGGGGTGGCGTCCTGGTGAATATCCCGTCTCCATCTCGGTTTGCCCTCCACAAACTGCTGGTAGCAAAGGAACGTGACGTTTCGATGCATCACAAGACGGAAAAGGACATCATCCAGGCCGTTCAGGTCCTCGACGTCCTGATGGACGAAAGGCCGGGGGACTTACCTCTGGCATGCCAAGGGCTAAAGAAACGGGGAACCGTCTGGATAAACAAATTACGAGCAGGATTATCGGAGTTAAAAGGGCGGAATCCGGATGTATACGATCATTTGGAAAGGCTATTGGAATAGCCGGTCCAATCGAGAATCCCAAGACTCCCACTCCTGTGTCTTACGAAATTCGCCTCTACGGAAGAATATAAGGTGGTGTTTATTCTACCAGGGAGGACCAGTTGTTTAGGGTACAGTATTGTTCAGTTAAGAAAGACCGACGCACAACAATCCCTGACGCAGCGGAGGTACCATGATGAAAAGGGGCTTTCTTTTTCGCATGTTATATCGGTCTGGAAAACAGCCCTGCCTGCGGGACCCTGGCGGGATTTGCGGGGACGGATTGTGCCCTCATGGCCCTTGACGTGGAACGGTATATGATGGCGCCCCGGTTTCAACAGATCATGGAGAAGGACGTAACCCCATGCCGTTGATCCTTTCGCTTCAATCCCCAAGCGGGAAAATCCGGAAGGTTGCCGGTTCCAAGGCCGCGGCAATCGCCGAGATGTCCGGACAGGGCATCCGGGTGCCCAAAGGGGTATGCGTGGCGGCCGATGCCTATCAGACATTTGTCTCCCAAACGGGGATCCGTGAGCGCATTGTCATGGAACTGGGAAGGAAACCCTTCGAAGAGATGCGGTGGGAAGAGATGTGGGATGCCTCCCTCAGGATCAGGAACCTGTTTCTCACCGCCCCCTTTCCCCCAGAGCTAAACAGTGCCCTGCGCAAAGCCCTTCAGGGGCATTTTGATCGTGTTCCCGTGGCGGTCCGGTCCTCATCCCTTTTGGAAGACACCCAGGGGACCTCCTTTGCGGGGTTGCACGAGTCCTTTCTGAATCTCAGGACCATAGATGAGATCATGACGCATGTGGTTCTCGTCTGGGCCTCCCTCTGGTCCGATGCAGCGCTCCTGTACCGTCAGGAGCTCGGACTGGATATCCGCAGCAGCGCCATGGCCGTGATCATTCAGGAGATGATCGAAGGGGAGTCCTCCGGTGTGGCCTTCGGTGTGTCTCCGGAAGACTCGACCCATGCCGTCATCGAGGCGGTATACGGCCTGAACAAGGGGCTGGTGGACGGGGATGTGGAACCGGACCGATGGATCCTGGACCGGGCCACGGGCCGGATCATTTCCCATATCGCTTCCTCCCGCGATTCCATGGTGGTGGCGGATACAAGAGGGACCCGGATGGAGAAACGCCCCGGGGATCAGTCCAACCGCCCCCCTCTGGATGAGGGGCAGATCTCCGGGATATTCCGCACGGTGAAACAGCTCGAGGGGTTGTTTCATGCACCCCAGGATATGGAATGGACGATCCGGGGGAATGAACTCTGGGTCCTGCAGGCACGACCCATTACAACAAGCACTCAAAAAGGGGAGGGCGACAACAGATCCTGGTATTTGAGCCTGAGGAGAAGCTTCAACAATCTCAAGGCCCTGGGAGAGCGGATCGAGGGTACGATCCTCCCGGCCATGGATGAGGAGGCGGACCGGCTCCGGAAGGTCGCCCTGGAACCCCTCTCCGACCAGGACCTTGCCGAGGAGATCAAGCGTCGCAAAAAGGTGTATGTGCACTGGAAGGGTGTATACTGGGAGGAGTGCATCCCGTTCGCCCACGGTGCCAGATTGCTGGGTCAGATCTACAATGACCGGGTCCGTCCGGATGATCCCTACGAGTTTATGGATATCCTGGTGTCCGAGGCGATGAAGAGCATGGAGCGGAACCGGAGGCTGGAGGAGATGGCATCCCGCGTCCGGGAGCTTTTCCCGGACGGAGGCGAGGCTTCGGAGATCAGGGATGAGGCGCTTGTACGGGACATCGATTCCTTCGTCCGGGCCTTCAGCGGCCAGGCCTGCGCGCTCGTGGATTGTGAGGACGAAAGGAGGGCGATCGCCCGTTTGCTGGTGGAGATGGCCCGTCATGAGAGTTTGAAGGAAACGAAACCCCCCAGGCAAAAGGCCGCTCTCGTCGAAGGGTTTCTAAACAGCTTTCGTCCGGATGAACGGGCCTACGCATTGGAACTGATCGACCTGGGCCGCAGGAGCTACCGGCTGCGGGACGACGACAACATCTATCTGGGCCGGATCGAGTTCCAGTTGGACCGGGCAATGAAGGAGGCCCACAAAAGGCTGGGTGATCGCTGCCGGGATGCGGCGGCGTGCCGGAGCGAGGAGGAAATCGTCAGGGCACTCAATGACAGGACGTATGTTCCAAAAGGCATACGCCCTCAGGCGGATAAAAAAGGCGAAGTCCCCGTCAAGGCCAGGCAGTTGAGGGGGCAGCCGGCAGGGCAGGGGATCGCCAGGGGAAGGGCCCGGGTCATCCATGAAACGTCCGAGCTTTTTGCATTCAAATCGGGCGAGATCCTGGTGTGCGACGCCATCGATCCCAACATGACCTTCATTGTGCCCCTTGCCTCCGCCATCGTGGAAAGAAGGGGCGGGATGTTGATCCACGGGGCCATCATTGCCAGGGAATACGGCCTGCCCTGCGTCACCGGCATCCCGGACGCCACGGTCCTTATCCATGCCGGGGACGAGATCACGGTGGACGGCTATCTGGGGCTGGTGACCATCCATACGGGGACATTCGGCGAACCGGATGACGGAACAAAATAGCGTCAGATCGAGAATATCTCCTTCAGTCCCTCCGCCTGCCGGGGTGGGATCGAAACCGTTCTTGAACCAGGCGGATGACCTCCTTGGTGATTGCATCCGGCGGAAAGGAGACGGCCGGGGATGATATCCCGGGGCCATTCTTCGAAAAGACCTGGCGGTTACTGGCGTCGAGGTTCCACCTTCCGCCCACGGGTTTTTCTGCATCCATGAGCACATTATGGCGTCTTCGCATCTCCCGGCAGAAGAACTCCATGCGCAGTTGTTTGTGCCGGGAGGCATGTTCTTCGAATTCCTCGAGCGAGCACAGGAAGCCCCGATCCGGCCGGATGTCCAACGGCACACCAAGCCCTTTGCAGGTATCGATGAATGCCCCTTTTCACCCGGAACTCACCCGGTTCCGTGATGATCAGTTTTTGAGGAGATGCATGCCGGAGGCGTTGCGCCAGCTCGGCAGCGAGGCCCTGGCGGTTTTCCGGGTCGTCGATTCCCCGGTAATACAGGGTGATACCCTCGTTTCGGAGGGATGCGGCGAAGTGCCTCATGGCACTCAAAAACATAACGATGCGGGCCTTGGACGACCAGACGTGCTCGGCCTCTTCCCACACCTCGGCCATCCAGACCGCATCCTGTGAGGGATCGAACCCGTCGAAGGCGGAGGCATGCCGGTCCAGTTGATCCCCGAGCACAACGACGAGATGCCGGAGGGGATTGGTTGGATTGTGATGCGTCATCTCTGTCATGACATCACAGTACAAACGCGATGGATTTGAGTAACGGAATGGTTAACGGCATAGAGGGTAACCGGAATCAGCGAAGACCTAAATCTCGACGTATACCTTCCGCTCTTCCACTGTAACGGGGTATGTTGTGAGGTCCCTTTGCGAGCGAACCACATTCAGGGCCTGGATACCCGGGGGAAAGTGCGCCCACCGGATCACCTTGCCGGTCTTGATATCGAACCGGGCCCTGTGGATCCTGCACTGAATGATGTGACCGTCGATCAGCTTGCCCTTTTCCAGGGATGCAAACATGTGGGGGCACCGGCTCTGGATGGCAAAAAAGCCATCCTCCAGGTGAAAGACAAGCACTGATTCCCCATCCACATCGAATTTCTTCCGGCTGCCCGAAGGGATCGCGTCTTCATCACACACAAACCTGAGTGCCATGATCGCTCCTTTCTCGCTGAATGGTTATGCCCCTCCGGGATGCCGCGAATCCTGAAAACCCATTTGATGTTCCCGAACCTGGGGGATAAGGAAAGTATTCATTCTCCTGTTGAGTGTATCAGAAATGTGGATAGGAATCTAACATGCAATGGGAAGATGCAGCCGCTGCAAGCCGGTCTTCGCCGGTCCGTCCTTTGGCGGGCGCGATGACGGTTCCTGCAACAATCCTGGCCGCACGAGGCGAGGGCCTATCGCAGCGAGGCCCCGGGGAAGGCATCGATGTCCGCAGAGTAGGGCTTTATATCGAGAATAGGCGTCTTGTCCACCGCATCCAGCCCCTGTACCAGAAGCGTCCGCCCCTCCCTTTTTATCAATGTGACCACGGCAAAGCCGATGGGATTGGGGCGTGATGGTGACCGGCAGGCGAAGACGCCGCGCAGTTCTGTCCCGTGAGGGGTATAGGTCTGCAATCTGTCCCTGTCCGCCTTGTCCAGCCAGTAAAGCACGATCAGGTGGCTGGCCCTCTCGATGGTTTTCAGCCCTGCTGCATAGGCATCGAAGATCTCCAGGGTGCTGGTCTCATCGGTGAAACGCCCCTGTCTGGGGGCCTGCGCAGTTGAGGGAAAGGGGGAATGGATGATGCCTATGGGATCGAGTGTTATATGATATTTCAACGTGGTGCCTCTTGTTCCTCTATCATTCCTCTCTCATGAAACAGGCGGTTTGATGAAAGTATCCTCCCCTTAATTCGGGGATCTCCCGGAAACAGCGATCGATTGCAATGGGGCAGCGGGGGGCGAAACCGCAGCCGTGCACAGGGGCCTTGCGCTGGTCATCTCGCAGGGGGAATCCCTCTCCATGCCCTGCGTTAGCCGGATTTTCATGCGCCCCGAATCGGAGCGAGCCCCACTCCATTATCCCTGCACCGGCACAGGCCGCGGCAGGGCATGTAACCTCCCCGCCGTCGAGATCCCGGTCCGCAGGATTCCGGGAAAGGGAGGAGGCAAGCCGGATCAGGCTTTCGGTATAGGGATGCATCGGAGCGCCGATCACCTCATTGGTGGGGCCCTTTTCGATGATTCTCCCCTTGAGCATCACCACCATCCGGTCGCTCACCTTTCTGGCAAGGGCGATATCATGGCTAATAAACAAAATGGCCAGCCCCCTTTTCTCCTGCAGGGTCATGATCAGCTTCAGGATCTTGGCCTGCACGCTCACATCGAGGGATGAGGTGGGCTCATCCGCGATGAGAAACCTCGGGTTCAGCACCAGGGCCCTGGCAATGGCCACCCTCTGTATCTCCCCGCCGCTCAGGTGATGGGGATACTTTCTCAGGAAGTCGTCATCCGAGGGGAGCTCCACATCATCCAGGGCGTGTTTGACCCGGATGCGTCGCTCCTCCCGGCCCCCCTTCTTGTGAATGTCCAGGGGCTCCTGAACCGCGTCCAGTACCGTCATCCGATGGCTTATGGTCTCCGCAGGGTTTTGAAAGATCATCTGCACCCGTTCATAGAATGCCCGTTTTTTCCACACCGTGGTGTCACCTGCCAGGATGATGTCCCCTGCATCCTTGGAGAAGAGGCCCATGATGGTTTTGGCCAGGGTGGTTTTCCCGGAGCCGCTTTCACCCACCAGGGAGAGGGTCTCCCCCTCGTAGATGGTCATCCCCACCCGGTCCAGGGCCTTCAGGGCGCCGAAGGATTTGCTCACCTTCACGCATTCCATCAGGGGTACGATACCCCCCCGGTGGCAGGCGATCCGCCGGACACCCGAACCGGTCAGCCGGGGGACCTCGCGAAGACAGATGTCGATCCTCTGGGTGCACCGGGGATGGAATGCGCATCCCGGGATGCCGTGGGTCATCCTCCCGGGGATACCCTGCAGGTCCTTGGTGGTGGTCATGTTGGGAAAGGAGCGCAAAAGCCCCCGGGTGTAGGGGTGGCGCGGATTCCGGATCAGGTCCCTGGTGGGCCCCCATTCCACGATCCTTCCGCCGTACAGCACCCCCATGACATCGGTGAGCCTGGCGGCCACCGAGATGTCATGGGTGATCAGAAGGGTCATCTTCTCCCGGATGAGCCCTGCGAGCAATCCCATGATCTCTTCCTTGGTGAGGACATCCAGGGATGCGGTGGGCTCGTCCAGTAGCAGAAGCCCCGGGTCGTTGATCAGGGCCATGGCGATCAATGCCTTCTGCTTCTCCCCGCCGCTCAACTGGTGAGGAAAGGCCCGTGCCCTCCGACGGTCGAATCCAACGACGTGGAGCATATCGAAGACCCGCTGCCGTGCCCGCTCTTTGTCCATCAGGCCGTGCACCAGGATGGACTCCACGATCTGGTCCCTGATGGTATACAGGGGGTGCAGGGCCTCGGCGACATTCTGAAAGACCATGGCCATATCCCTGCCCCGTTTTTCCCGCAGCCGCTCCTCCGTGAGATCGAGCAGGGATTGGCCGTTCAAAAGGATCTCACCCCGGCGCTCACCCTCACCCAGCCCCAGGATGCTCAACCCCAACGTGGTCTTGCCCGCGCCGGATTCACCGATAATGGCCAGGGTTCCCCCCTTGTGAAGGGTCAGGTCTATACCGTTCAGGACCTGCAGCCCGTTGTAGGATACCCGCAGGTCTCTGATCTCCAGGCATGCCTGGTCCCTTTCCGCAACCGGTGCGATCAGCCGTTCGTCCCCTTGGTTTTTATACATGTTTTCAGTCATTTCCGCTCAGCAAACGAGGGTTCAGGGTGGTTTCCAATGCATACCCCATGAATACGAAGCCCATCACCGTCAGGGAGAGCGCAAATCCTGCGGGCAGAAGCCACCACTTCCACACATCGAGGTAGGAAAAGCGCAGCGCATGGTGCATCATGCTCCCCCAACTGATCATGGCGGGGTCGGAGACCCCCAGGAAGGAGAGCCCCGCCTCCATGAAGATGCCCCTTCGGATGAACTGGATAAGCACCGCGATCAGGATCGGCCCCATCTCGGGGATGATATGCCGTATGAGCACATGCCGGTGGCCTGCCCCGAAGGTGCGGGCCGCGGACACGTGCATTCTCTCCTTCAGGGACAATGTCTGGGCCCTGACCACCCGGGCGCCTCCCGGCCACATGATCAGGGATAATAGCGCGATCAGCACCATGATATTGGGCCTCAGATAGGCAGCCACCAGGATGGCCAGTATCACGGGAGGGATCACCAGGAGGGCGTCCACCACCCGCATGGCGATCCGGTCGTAGAGCCCGCCGAACAGTGCTGCGGTGGCCCCGATCATGATGCTCAGGAGAACGGAGAGGATGCCCACCCCGATCCCGATGACCAGTGAGGTGCGGGCCCCGTAGAGAAGCCGGGTGAAGATGTCCTGGCCCACGTCGTTGGTCCCCAGCCAGTGCTTCATGGACGGGGGGCTGAACGGGGCCCTGGTGTAAGCGACCGGCTGATGACCTGCCAGCCGGGGGGCGAACAGGGCCATCACCAGGATCAGGCAGATGAGCAGGAGCCCGAACCGGCCCAGCCTGTCCCGCCATAGTACGTGCCAGTAATTAACATGCATGGGCGACCCTCGGATCGATCCTGGGATAGAGCAGGTCGATCAGGAGATTGATGATCAGCACCCCGCAGGCCACCATCAGGAGTATGCCCTGGATCATCGGATAGTCTCGGCTGGACAGGGAGTTGTAGAGCAGGGATCCCACTCCCGGGTAGGAGAACACGATCTCCACGAACAGGGTGGCGGTGATGATATGGGCAAGCTGCACCCCGAACAGGGTGACCACCGGCAACAAAGAATCCCTGCCCGCATGGCGATACCGGATGGTTCCCTCCCTGCATCCCTTTGCCCTGGCCGTTGTGATGAACGGCTTCCCCAGGGTGGTGATCATGGTGTTCCGGGTGATCAAATACGTAGCGGTCATACGCACCAGGACCAGGGAGACCAGCGGCAGGGCCAGGTGGTGCAGGATATCCATGACCAGGCTGAGGCCCTTCTTTCCGGCATAGGCGGTCATGGCCCCGGACAGCGGAAACACGCCCAGGCTCACCCCGAAGAGGAGGAGCAGGAGGATGCCGATAAAGAAGTCCGGGAATCCGTTCAGGGAGATCAGGCCGGTCAGCATGGCCTTGTCGGCGAATAAGGTGCGCCGGTAGCCGGATTCGATTCCCAGGATGCACCCGAACAGGGTGGAGAGGAACATGGCCACACCGGCCAGCAGGAGCGTCCACGGAAGGGCGCCCAGGATGACCCGGAACACCGGGGCATTGTAGTAGTATGAAAATCCCAGGTCCCCTTTGAACAGGGAGGCGATATAGGCAAAAAACTGGTGGATCAGGGGTTGGTCGAGGGAAAACCGCCGGGTGATCTCCGCCTTCAATTGCGGGGTCATGGCAACGAGCGCCTCTTCCCCGTAGATGGCGAGCAGGGGATCGCCCTTCATCAGCCTGGGCAGCACGAAGGTGATGCCGATGATCAGGAAAAGGGCGATGCCATAGTTGGCGATGAATCCCGTCTTCTTCATGTCCGGTTTTTCACATCCCTATGAGAGCGATTCCCCGCACATGGTGAGGCATCAAAAACATTTGCGTACGTTAGGCCGCAGGGTGCGCGGCGGTGCCTTATTTTCATACCCGGTTGTGCGCGGAAGGCCCATGAATGTTTCATCAATGAAAAACGATACAGGCCCCTTCCTTCTTATCGGAAAAAACAAATGGGTTTCATACCCCCATCCCGGATGTATCTATCCTTCCGCAGCCCTTTTCATTCGTGGCGATCGGGAAATCCTTCGCCTTTTCGCCCCCCGCCTGTGCCTTGTTCAAATCGCCCGGACGCGTCACCATGGTGCACGGAATCACGGCGGCCTTCATTGCATGGCCGGATTCGGGTCCCTATCGTACAAAGGACAGCTTGTTCAGGGGCAGGGGCACGCCGATGGATATCCCCTGCCAGGTGTAAAAAAGATTGAGCCTGCCGTCATGCGCCCAGTACCAGTTCGGATTATACAGGTACAGACAGGGGATCTCCCCGGCGAAGATCTCCTGGATCCGGTGGATCATCGTGGTCCTCTTCCCGGTTTCCATCTCCCGGACCTGGGCGCTCAAAAGGTCGTTGAGTTCCTTGTTCCGATCATACCGGGCGCTGTTGAACCCTGTGCCCAGGATCATCCTGTTCAGGATATCCGGGTCACCGCCAAGGCCCCCGTGACCGCTCAGGGCCAGGTCGAATTTCCACTCGCTCACCATGCTGTCCAGGGTCTTGGACTCCAGGCTGCGTAGATTGACCCGGATGCCCGCCCGTTTCAACTGCTCCTTGACGATCTCTCCCTCCCGCTCAGTGGGTGCGCCGGGCACGCCGATGCCGGTTCCGCTCACCAGGAGCTCCATCTCGAGGGGCTGCCCGTCCTTTTCATAGTATTCGCCCTTTTTCCGGTACCCCAGTCCCTTCAGGATGGATTCAGCCTTTGCCGGATCAAAGGGATACTGTTCCGTATCGTCGTTGAAATAGGGATTTTCCCTGGGGATGATGCCCGGGCTTGCCGGAATCCCGAACCCCCTGAGGCCGATGTCCACGATCTCCTGCCGATCGATGGCGTAGGCCAGGGCATGGCGGAATTCAGCATTATCCAGGGGAGGTCTTTTATGGTTGATCACCAGCTTTGCCCCCCAGTCGTGAGGCCCCACCAGTACCGAATGGTTCTCCCTCTTCATTGCATCCGCCAGCTCCGAAGGTATTTGCGTCAGATTGATCTGGCCCTGTCGCAGGGCGGCCGGTGCGGTTTCCTTCCTCATCTTGACGAATCTGATGTGCTGCACCCGTGGGGGGCCCAGATAGTACCGATCATTCGCCTCGTACAGATAGGTGCCGTGGGCCCTGCTGTAATCCTTCAGCACAAAGGGGCCGGTCCCGATCAGGGCATCCGGGGTCTGGAATTGCGAGGGGTCCTTTACGTCCTTCCATATGTGGGCGGGAATGATTGGTATGGTCCCTGCAATGGTATGGAGAAAGGGGGCATAGGGGGCATGCAGGGATATTTGCACCGTGCGATCGTCCAATGCCCTGACCTCGTTGATCAACCCGGTATCCGCCCATTTATAGGGGTGGTCCTTGATATAGTTGAAGGTGAAGACCACGTCCCGTGCGGAGAATGCCTTGCCGTCATGCCATTTGACCCCTGTGCGCAGGTAAAAGAGCCAGGCGTTCTCTTCATCGATGAATTTCCAGGTTTCGGCCAGGGCGGGGACGTGACCCTGTCCATCCTTCCATACCAGGGTGTCGAAGCAGAGGCTCATCCTCACATACCCGGGCCCCCGTGCATAGTGGCCGAAGGGTGAGGGGAACCCCCAGTCCCCTGCCGGATCGGCGATGGTGTAGACCGCGATGCGTCCATCGGACGCCGGGCTGCCGAGAATGCAGCGGCATTGGAACAAATCCAGGAGGAGCAGACATACGAGTGAAAGTACAATGGTGAGAACAAAACGGCCGGCCGGTTTACTCGAGGATATGCCCATGGGTGTTTCCTCCCGTAATGTAAGGATGAAATGCCGGTGTTGATGGACGGACCGCATGGTTTTTCCCCTCCATCGATCCATTCATGGTGAATGAATCCCACTTTTTGCCTGCTTCGTGTTACCATCGAAAAAATGTTAACACATCATTCGGGAAGGATCAACACGTATGATGAACAACCACCGGTTATTGTCGTAGAGCGGAGGGCCTGGGAAATTCCCATCCTGAGGCAGCGTGAGGCCAGGTCGAGATGGAAACCGGCCCTTAGGCGGCGTCGGATTTCTTTGGGCCGGGGACTGCCCTTCTCAGGATCACATACCCGATGACGCCTCCCAGGATAAAGGGAAGAACGATTTGGACCCACATGAGGCCATAGGGGAGCAGGAAAACGGGCGGGGGATGCTGAAGGTTCGGGGGCACGGTCCGCACGTAATAGGAGACGGCCGCGGTTATCCAGGTAAAGGCCCAGGCGAGAAATGCAGCCACCCCCAGCCATCGGCGAGGACCGTAAAGCGGCCTTTTATCGAAATAGGAGTAATACGTCTTCCACAGGATAACCACCAGCACGATGAACGATCCCCAGGTATGGATATTGAAGGAAGGGCTTTGCAGCTCCAGGGGAGGATGGTTGACGGTCAGCGCGCCGATGAATCCCACGATACCCGCAAAGAGCCCCAGAAAGAACAGCACGGTGGCGAAGCTGCCGAATGCCCTGTGCGTGCGGAAGATCCTGTCGTTGGTCTTGATCAGGGCGGGCTGCTTCCTGACATACGCCGCATAGTATCCCGCCATCCCGGCGACCGTGGCGCATATCATGCCCAGAAAGGTGATAATGGTGTTGAACTCCACCTGGACTATGTGCAAGTTCATACATTGACTCGAATTGTGTAAAACGCCCATACTTCCGGAACATTCATGCATTTCCGGAGGCTTTTAAAACAGGGAATGTGAATGTTCGCCCTGTACTATAAATCACATCCTGGCATGAAGTCAAAGACGATAAGCACTCGAGACGATGACGATAGACGATAAGGACTTGCTTTTCTTGAGGAAATTATAGGCAGGATTTTGAATGTTTCTCAAGGCAAATTTTCAAAAATGATTTGTCATAGGGTGAAAAGGTGACCAATTTGCCGGAGAAGAAGAATTGCTGGAAGGTGGGAAATACCCTGAGAAGGTCAAGAGAGGTATTTCTGATGATCAATTCAGGCACACCAACGGCATAGAGACATTGGTGAAATCTTGATAGGCCAGGCTATTCTGGAGTATAGCCGACGAAACCACTGCAATGACATTTTTGGGCTTTTTACGACTTCATCACTGTAATCGTAGGTGCCGTCCCCCATAAGGAGCACATAGTGTGGGGCGGGCTCGGT
>JBLIRP010000002.1:0-99251 GCA_049472355.1 bacterium
AAGGATGATCAGGTCGTGCCGGTCCCTTACCCACCGCATGATATGTATGGTAAGGATGCCGAGGAGTATGCCCACGATGCACGAACCGCCGATGTCCCACAGGGGAATGAAAAGGTGCCTGAGCGAAACCGCATCGGTGCCGCGCATAAAGGACACCCCGCCCATGACAACGGAAAAGAGAACGATGCAGAGGGCATCATCCAGGGCCACGATGGCCATCAGGGTATCGGTGAGGGGGCCTCGCGCCTTGTACTCATGGATAACCGCAACGGTGGCGGCAGGGGCGGTGGCGGAGCTGATGGCCCCCAGGATGAAGGCGATGGACCACGGGAGGTGAAGGAGCCCCCCGGTGACGATGCTGACCGCTGTAAACGCGCCGAGGACCTGAATCACCGTTATAACGAACACCGTCTTGCCCAGGGCCTTCAATTTTTTCCAATGCAGATCGCCGCCGATGATCAGTGCCACCAGGCTGAGACCGAGTACCTCGATGAAGCGCAGGGCGTGAATCATGGATATGGGGATGATATTGAGTGCTGAAACGCCCAGCATTATCCCGACGAGGACATACCCCGTCACAGCCGGCATCTTTATGATCTGTATGATCTTGCCGCCGGCAAAACCGAGGAGGAGAATCAATCCCAGGATAATGACCTGATTCGATCTGAGATCGTGGGCACCACCCTGTGATGCAAAGGCGAGCCGGGGTGTCCACACCAAAAGTGATACGGAAAGAGAGGACACCACAGGGGGCAGAAGGGTGTTCAAATCTCGTCTCATCACCATCCGGAAATGCTCACAATCCTTCTAAACTACTCATATCATTAGTGAAAAGGGGTATTGAGCAGTTACCAATCCTTGTTCCCTAACAACGAGGACGGTCTCGAGTACGCATCCGTACATGGACAATATGCCAAAATCAAATCCTATCAAGGGGTTATATTGTAGACAATGAGGGAGGCATTCGTCAAGGGACATTCGGACTTTACTTCTGCGCTGAATTATGGTATCAAACTATGCCTTGGCCGTCTTGAGGATTCGTGACGGTCAGAAACGGTCAGAAAAGGTGTTGCATTTTAGCCTGCCGGCACAATCCGGCACAACGGAATGCAAATTCATTTTATTGCTGAATATCTCGTGAGACATTGAGCAGCCAAAATTCATTTACGTTACACGGTGAAATGGTTTTTAATGGAATCCTCCGGTAGTCACCCTGGATCACACGGCAATCAGGTATCCCTTCCCTTCAGGGAACTTCTCAACGAGCCTCAGTGGGAGGCGGTCTCACATGAAAAGGGACCCCTGCTTATCCTTGCGGGCGCAGGCTCGGGAAAGACGAGGGTCATCACCTACCGGATATGTTATCTGATCAATGAGTGCAATGTGCCTCCCCGGAAGATCCTGGCCGTCACCTTCACCAATAAGGCGGCAAAGGAGATGAAGGGCAGGGTGGAGGAGCTGATCGGCAATGATGCCAAGGGGATGTGGATCAGCACCTTCCATGCGACCTGCGTCCGGATACTGAGACAGGACATACACCATTTGAATCTGCCGAACGGTTTTGCCATCTTTGATGAAGACGACCAGTTGAGGCTCCTGAAACGGTGTATGGCCGAGTCACGCATTGACGCCAAGGGCATGGAGCCCAGGAATATTCTTGCGGCGATAAGCCGGGCCAAGAACGATCTCGTGTCGGCGGAGGATTTTCGAAAAAGGGCCTTTACCAGCTTCGATAAACGGATTGCCGAGCTCTATCCGCTGTATGAGAGTGCGCTTCGCACAAACAATGCCCTTGATTTCGACGATCTTCTCCTCATGACGGTGCGGCTCTTTCAAAAACACCCCGATGTTCTGGCACGATACCAGGCACGATGGTCGCATATCCTGGTGGACGAATACCAGGACACCAATCTGGTGCAATCCGCGCTCCTGGACCTGCTCGCGGCCATCCATCAGAACCTCTGCGTGGTGGGTGACGATGATCAGTCGATATACCGGTGGCGTGGCGCACAGGTGGAAAATATCCTCCATTTCGAAAAGCGGTATCACCAAGCCCGTGTTATACGACTGGAGCAGAATTACCGCTCCACAAAGATGATTCTCACCGCTGCCGACGCGGTGATCGCACGAAACCGCAGCCGGAAGCCCAAAAAACTGTGGACCGCCAACGAGGCGGGCGAGCCCATCACGCTCTACAAGGCGGGCAACGAGCATGACGAGGCATCATTCGTTTGCAATGCGATCCGGCAGATGGGTACGACCGGATTCACGGACTTAAAGAATTTCGGGATCCTCTATCGGGTGAATGCACAGTCTCGCGTATTGGAAGAGGCGCTCCGCAGGCAGGGTATTCCCTACCGCATTGCCGGCGGGATACGGTTCTATGACCGCAAGGAGGTAAAGGATTGCATCGCCTACCTCAAGCTGATCAATAATCCGGGCGACGACGTAAGTCTTGCCAGGATCGTCAATGCCCCTCCCAGGGGAATCGGCAAGGGGACCCTGGAAAAGGTGGCGAAGGTGGGGACACAAAAGGGGATCCCCATTCTGGAGGCCATGCGCGAGGCCGTTGCCGATGAGCTGTTCCCCTCCCACCTCCAGGAAAGGCTGGAGGATTTTTATCTCTTTGTAAGGGATATGCACGAACGGGCCTCACGGATCCCGGCGAGCGAATTGCTGGGCCTTGTCCTGGAAGAAACCAGGTATATTCCATACCTGGAAAAGGAGCAGACCGAAGAGGCGATGGCGCGGGTCGAGAATGTCAAGGAGCTTTTGTCCGCGACCGGTGAATTCGCTGCGGCATCGGGTGACACCACCCTTGCGGCCTTCCTGGATCATGTGGCCCTGCTGTCCGATGTCGATACCCTCAAAAGCGACACCTCGGCGGTGACGCTGATGACCCTCCACAGCGCAAAGGGGCTTGAATTTCCGGTCGTTTTCATGACCGGAATGGAACAGGGCGTATTCCCCCATTCCCGGTCATTGGAGAGCGAAGAGGAAATGGAGGAGGAACGGAGGCTCTGCTACGTGGGCATGACCCGGGCGAAAAAGAGGCTCTTTCTGACCCATGCCTATGAGCGAAGCAGCTTCGGCCATCCCCAGCGAAACGCCCCTTCCATATTTTTGCGGGATATCCCTTCCGAATGTTCCCGTCTCGGTGAGATCGCCTCCGCCCCGACAAGACCGCGTGTACAAAAAAAGCCCATGGAAACCGTAAATAGGGCGCCGAAACCGGATGCAGCATCGATCACGTCTCCAATACATAATGCAGGGGAACTGGTGATCGGGGCAAAGGTCTTTCATGACCAGTGGGGGACCGGAACGGTATTGAATATGGAGGGACGGGATGATAGCATAAAGGTGACCGTCGATTTCAGAGGCCATAAGAAAAAGCTCATGCTCAAATATGCCCGGTTGCGGATCCTTTCCTAAGAAGGAGTTCAAGGCGCCATGCCGTGAAGGGAGTCAACCAGTGGCAGGCAATCTTTAGGGAGTGCATCCTTCATAAGGGATACCAGTGAAAGATTCAGGGAAGATAACCGGAAAACAGGTTGAATATGTGGCCGACCTCGCCTACCTCGATCTTTCAGAGGAGGAAAAGGAGCTGTTCACCCACCAGTTGGACAGCATACTGGCCTATATGGACAAACTCAACCAGTTGGATACCACCGGCATAGAGCCCACCTCGCATGTCCTCCCCATGACCAACGTGTTTCGCGAGGACGAGGTGCAACCCTCGCTCCCGATGGAAAACGCCCTTGCCAATGCCCCGGACCGCAAGGATGGCTTTTTCAGGGTCCCGCGGGTGATCGAGGAGAGCTGATGAATCGATTGCCGAAGGGCTCATTCGTTGGGGAGGCACAGGCATGCTGATGGAAAAAAACAATGCACGAAAAGAGACCAAGGAGATCAAGGAGCGGTTGTTCCGTCCTGCAAAGGTGGTCTGGGACCATCTGGAACAGGGGGAAAAAAACCAGATAATGGACTTTGCCGAGGACTACAAACGGTTCCTGGACAACAGCAAGACCGAACGGGAGGCGGTGAGGGAAATCGTGGCCTTTGCCCGGGCAAAGGGATTCGGGACGATTTCGGATGGTCCTTCCCAAAGCCGTTTGTATGCGGTGCACCGCAACAAGGTGGCCGCGCTTGCCGTGCTCGGCAAGCAACCTATCGAGAAGGGCCTGCGCATCATCATCGCGCATGTCGACTCCCCGCGCCTGGACCTCAAACAGAGTCCCCTGTACGAGGATGTGAACCTTGCCCTCATGAAGACCCATTATTACGGGGGAATCAAGAAGTATCAATGGGTGAATCGTCCCCTCGCCCTGCACGGCACGATCATAAAATCCGACGGCTCCTCGCTGGAGTTGAGGATAGGGGAGGACGAAGGGGATCCTGTGTTCGCGGTCTCCGACCTCCTTGTCCATCTCTGGAGAAAGGCGCAGGCCACCAAAAAGGCGGAGGAGGCGGTGGAGGGTGAGAACCTTAATGTGATTGCGGGCTCCATCCCCTACGAAGCCGACAAGGAGACGGATCAGCGGTTTAAGCTGGGGCTCCTGGCCATGCTCTCGCAGAAGCACGGCATTGTCGAGGAGGACTTCACCAGTGCGGAATTCGAGGTGGTGCCCGCGGAAAGGGCGCGTGACCTGGGGTGGGACCGCAGCATGATCGCCGGCTACGGCCACGACGACCGGGCATGCGTCTACGCTGCGCTCCGGGCGATAGGCGAGATGGAGTCATCGGAGCGTCCCCTCCTCGTCCTGTTCATGGACAAGGAGGAAACAGGGAGCGACGGCAATACCGGCTCGCATTCACGATTCATCGAATACGTGGTGGGGGATATCGCACTGGCCCAGGGAGGGATCGAGGAGGGCGCCCTTCGCCGCGCACTGGCCCATTCGGAATGTATATCCGCTGATGTCAATGCAGCCATCGACCCGGAATGGCAGAACCTGTTCGATAAGCGAAACGCCGCCAGGATGGGGGGAGGCGTCTGCGTAACAAAATATTCGGGGTCCGGCGGCAAGTACGGAACGAGTGACGCCCACGCCGAATTTGTGGGAAAGATCCGAAGTATATTGAACGAAAAAAGGGTGGTATGGCAGACCGGCGAGATCGGCAAGGTGGATGAAGGGGGAGGCGGCACCGTGGCGAAGTTCATGGCATGGTACGGCATGGACGTGATCGATGCCGGGGTGCCGGTGCTGGGTATGCATTCCCCTTACGAAATCGTCAGCAAGGCCGATCTGTACATGACCTACAAGGCGTACAAGGCGTTTCTGGGCAATGCTTAAGGTTATGGAGCTGTATCCCTGAGGATATCGATCATGGCCTCATGCAGCAGGCCATTGCTGGACAGGAGATCGTCCTTGAATGGATCAAACGACCCGCCATCATAGGTGGTAATCCTCCCTCCCGCCTCTTCGATAATGATGCTCCCTGCCGCGGTGTCCCAGGGTTTGAGCCCATACTCCCAGAAGCCGTCATAGCGTCCGGCTGCAACATAGCACAGATCCAATGACGCGGACCCGTCCATCCTGGTTGCCTGCACCTCGACCGCCATCCTTGTGAATTGAGAAAACTGCGTATCGCTGTTTCCCCTGCCCTTGGTCATCCGGCCTGTGGCAACCAATGCGCGCTCAAGCGTTGCAGTATCAGAAACATGAATGGATTTCCCGTTTAACTGCGCCCCTCCCCCTGTTACCGCGGTGAACAGCTCGTCCAGGATCGGATCGTATACCACGCCCAGGACCACCGATCCCTCAGCCTCCAGGCCTATGGACACGCAAAAGCACGGGTAGGCATGCGTATAGTTGGTGGTGCCGTCGAGGGGGTCGATAATCCACCGAAACGGTGAAGATAACGCCAGGTTGCTGCCCTCCTCGGACATGATGCTGTGGTCGGGATATGCGCGGTGTATGCGCGTGAATACGGCCTGTTCGCATTCACGGTCGATGTCGGTCACCAGATCCTTGGGGCCCTTGTAGGCGATCCCTATATGCCTGCCGAATCCCCTTTTCTGGATTTCACCTGCGTGGCGAGCGGCATCGACGGCAAGTGCGAGCCATGCCCGGGTATCGGCCATCTATGGTCTTTCCTTGAGTGAAAGAAATGCAGCGATCTCCCGGGCCGATGCAGGCAGAAGTGTGGGAGCGTTTTTCATACGGGGCGCAGGAGCGATCTCATACGCCTCGGGATAGGAATCCTCGAAATACTTGGTTTGAAAATCGGCAAACTTGAGCTGATGGGATGTCGAATCCACCACCACGGTATCCCCTTTTGTCACCATCCCCGCCTCATGTGCACGTTTTAACGCCGCCACCGTCTCACCACCCTGGGTGCATACGATATGCCCATGCCGGTTGGTGCGGAGCATCCACTCGATGATCTCCTGTTCGGTCACCTGCACCACGCCGAACCTGTCCGTGAAGTGTTCGGTAACGAGCTTATTGACCTTGGGAAAGGAGACGGGGTCCCCGATCATGGCGGCCTGGGCAACGCTCGGTTTGACCTTGACCGGTGTGTACGTCCCTTCCTTGAACCACCGGTAGACCGGATCCGCGTGCACGCTCTGCACCCCGATCACCCGTGGAAGATTCCCGATGATCCCGAGGTGGTGGAGGTCGAGGAATCCCTCCATGATGGCGGTGATATTCCCCGCATTGCCTATGGGAACGATCACCACGAGGTTCTCGCTTGTATAGTCGAATTGCTGGGCCACCTCGTAGGAATAGGATTTCTGGCCGTTAATACGCACGGGATTCTTTGAATTGAGCAACACGACCTGGTAACGCTCGGCAAGCTCCTCCACAATCTTCATGCAGTCGTCGAATACCCCGGGTATCTCGATGACGGTTGCACCGCTGCCGAGCGGCTGGGAGAGCTGCTGGGGGGTGACCTTCCCCTGGGGAAGCAGCACGACCGATTTGACCTTGCGGTGGTCCAGGTATGCAAGATACAGGGCTGCCGCAGCAGAGGTGTCGCCGGTGGAGGCGCAGATACCCAGTACCTGGTCGAGCCCCTTTCGTTTCACGAAGTGGTTGATGTAGCTGATGGCGCTCGCCATCCCCCGATCCTTGAAGCTGGCGGAGGGATTGAGTCCGTCGTACTTGATGTAGAAATCCATTCCCACCATGGAGCTCAGCTCCTCGTTCGCCCTTACTATTGGCGTGTGCCCCTCCCCCAGATACACCACGTCCTCCAGGGGGACAATCGGGAGGATCAGCTCGTGGAAGAGGAAGATGCCCTTTAACGGGGCGATGTTGAGCAAACGCCGCCGGTCGAAGATATCCCGCCAGCGCTCGCCAGGGAACTGCTTCAAGCGGTCGAAGTTGAGGTCCCTCAGCCTGAGGAGGCTTTTGCACGACGGGCAGGTATAGAGGAACTGATCCAGCGGATAGCGCCGGTCGCAGCCGATGCACTCATAGATCATGTCCGGTTCATGACGGGGAATGAGGTCCCTCTGCCATTGCGAAAGACTGTCTTCAATGCTCATGGGTGATTCTCCAGAGGTTGGCGTAATTGCTCAAAATCTTAGGGAAAGAGGGGTATGTCCACTCCTCATTATCATTCCCTGCCCGCGGTTTCTCCGTATGTTCATTACACTTCATGACCTCAAACCTCGGTTTACTCTGGATACGGATGAATGCCGGGGCTTGCGGCCATCGTAGGTATTATTGCATACCGATTGTCGCTTTTTCAACACTGCCGACAGGTAGGCAGCAATTTCAATTGTGCCGTTGCATCATGGTGGGCGAATATGGTGTTTAGGGAACGATAGTATGTCTGCTCACTGAGCCGGCCTGACGATTCAAAATGAAGGCCTTTAATGAGGAATGCACCCCGATTCCCTGTTTGACACTGCCGGAAAATGTGAGTATTCTATAATCGCATAATGCATAATCATCATCTCACAGTTGCAAACCATTAACCGTAGGGAGGCCTTACAGGAGTGTTGCACTGATGCACCGCCTGCAGGGGCGGGCGTCAGTACCCTGGTCGGGGCCGGATCCTTTCCACCATGTATGATCAAAGGAGTATGAAACCATGAGACATGCCTTAATGAGTGTTTCTGATAAATTGGGTATTGTTGAATTCGCCAAGGGCCTTAAACGACACGGTTTTGAAATCCTTTCCACCGGCGGTACATCAAGGATACTCACGGAAAAGGGTATTCCGGTCCGCGAGGTCTCCGATTTTACCGGTCATCCGGAAATGCTTGAGGGCAGGGTCAAGACGCTTCACCCCAAGATCCATGCAGGGCTTCTGGCCCGCCGGGATAAACCCGAGCATATGGATCAGCTCAAGGCGCAGGACTATCCCCCCATCGATCTCGTGGTGGTCAATCTCTATCCCTTTGAGCAAAAGATTTCCCAGCCCAGCACAACCTTCGAGGAGGCTGTGGAAAACATCGATATAGGCGGACCCACCATGCTCCGATCCGCTGCCAAGAACTTCACCGATGTAGTGGTCATCGTCTCTCCTGAGGATTATCCGAGCATCCTGGAAGAGATGGATGCCAATGCAGGGAAAATAGGCATCCAGACCCGATACCGCCTCATGCAAAAGGTCTTTCAGCACACCGCCCGGTACGACCAGATGATCAGCCGCTACCTGGATCGCGTCACCATGACCCAAAAAGGCGCCTGCATCGAGGAGGAGCCCGCATTCCCAAAGGTGCTCATGATGGAATGCGAAAAGGCGCAGGACCTGCGCTATGGCGAGAATTCGCACCAGCGGGCCGCCTTCTATCGCGAGCACACCGGGGAACCATGTGTGGGAAACGCCCGGCAACTGCAGGGAAAGGAGTTGTCCTATAACAACCTGATCGATCTTGAGGCGGCATTGGAGCTGGTAAAGGAGTTCGACGAACCCGCCTCGGTGATCATCAAGCACACCAATCCTTGCGGCGTTGCCACCGCAAGTGCCCTGGCGGAGGCGTATGAACGCGCCCATGAAACGGACCCGGTCTCCGCCTTCGGCAGTGTTCTGTCATTCAACCGAAAGGTGGATGCCGCGACGGCCCAGAAGATAGTCGGCACCTTCGTGGAGGCGGTGATCGCACCCGGCTTTGAGCAGGGTGCGCTCGGCATCCTTGAGAAAAAACCCTCCATCAGGCTTATGGAGGTCAGTCCATGGACGGAGAGGCCGGTCCACGGATGGACGTTCAAGAAGCTCGTGGGCGGGCTCCTCATACAGGACCGCGACCTCATCGATCTGGTCCGGGAAAAACTGAAGGTGGTCACCAAACGTGCGCCGAGCGACAAGGAGATGAAGGCGCTGCTTTTTGCCTGGCGCGTGGCCAAGCATGTAAAGTCGAACGCCATCGTGTTCACCACCGAGAATCAGACAGCGGGCATCGGTGCCGGCCAGATGAGCAGGGTGGACTCCACGAAGCTGGCGATCATGAAGGCACGGCTTCCCTTGAAGGGCACGGTGGTCGGTTCGGATGCGTTCTTTCCCTTTCGGGACGGTGTGGACGTCGCTGCGGACACAGGCGCCACCGCGATCATCCAACCGGGTGGCTCCATGAAGGATGACGAGGTTATCAAGGCTGCGGATGAACACGGGATGGCAATGGTATTTACCGGAATACGTCACTTCCTGCATTGACATGACGTGCACGCAGGATGCAGCACGATCTCCTTTCAGTGCGCCGGGGGGGATTGCCCCCAAATACAAGATCCTTCCCATCTTCCTTCCCCACCAGGGCTGTCCCCACCACTGCATCTTCTGTGATCAGGGGACAATCACCGGCAGCCCACCCAGGATCTCCATAGAAAGGATCAGCGCAGCTATCGCAGCATTTGCCTCATCCCCCCTTCCCTCCTCTGTTCACCCGATCCGGAAGGAGGTGGCCTTCTATGGCTCAAGCTTTACGGCCATACCCCGCCACATCCAGGAGGCCGTTCTCAAGCCGGCGCGACAGGCCCTCGATCATGGCGAGATCCACGGCATCCGCATATCGACAAGGCCCGATGCCTGTGATGCAGCCGCCCTGCGGTTATTGAAGAAATACCATGTGGAAACGGTGGAAGTGGGGGTGCAGTCCCTCGACCCGGAGGTGCTCCGGCGCTCCGGACGGGGTCATAGCCCTGAAGAAAGTAGTGGCGCAGTAACGATGCTCCGGGATGAGGGCTTCATTACCGGGGTACAGCTCATGCCCGGACTCCCGGGCGAAGACAGGACCTCCTTTGATGCCACTATGCGAATGGTGCTTTCATTAAAACCGCATGTTGTGCGGCTGTATCCCGCTCTCGTGCTGAAGGGCACCCCCCTGGAATCCCTCTATGAAAACGGTGCATACGTCCCCCTCACCCTCGACCAGGCAGTGGAACTGTGCAGGGACGCGGTCATTGTGCTAAGAGGTTCGGGCATCAAGGTGATACGATGCGGTCTTCAGCCTACTGCCTCGCTGATGAGGGAGGGAGCCGTACGTGCAGGCCCCTTTCACCCTGCCTTCGGGGAATTGGTGGAATCGGCGGCGGCATTCGAATGCCTCAATGGCGCGGTGAGGGACCTCATTGCCTCAGGCGGGATCACGGAATCGCTATGGATTCAGTCCGCACCACGATGGTTTTCAATCCTGCGGGGACACCAGGGAAGAAACCTCAACCTGCTGCGGTCGCTCTATCCCCGGACCGCCTTTTTTTTCCTCCAGGATCCCGCCCTGCCCGATCATGTCATCAGGATACGGAGCAGCAGCGGGACAGGGATGGATATCACGCATCCGGCCACATGCTGAAACCTGCTGACAACCTGCTGACAATGACTTTACAAAACCGGTTTGAACAAGTATAATATGCAATTATCAAGGTTTGAGGAATCCTCGTTCTTTTAATATGTTACAATAGACTGTGACGGTTTTCTTACCAATCAATCATTATGTCAAGTTTTTAAACCATAACCTTTTATGTCCTGCATCCAGATAAAAGGAGGAACATTGTGGCGCGTACCAAAAAGTCCAGTTGGATAAAGAGAATCGTGATCCTGATCGTTGTATTGGTTGTGGTCGCCGGCGTGGCGGTTGCCGGCATCGAGTTTACCTGTACACCCTGGTTCTGCAATCGCTGTCACGAGATGAACGAATACTTCGATACATGGACCCTGTGCAATCATGGCCCCGGAAAGGGCAGAAATATGAAAAATTGCATGAAATGCCATGTCAAGCCGGGTTTTCTGAACTTTCTGAAGGCAAAGGCGAACGGGGTCTTCTCTCTTCTCTTTCATATGGCGGGATACCATCACGTGGAGGCCACCTTGCCGGTGATATGCCTCAGGGAGGGATGCCACACCATGGAACAGCTCGAAGAGCTGGACCGGGTAAGCGATCCTGCGGAAACCGTGCGCCTGAATCACAAGATGCACATAGAGTTGAACGAGACCATCGGAACCCGTTACAAATGCATGCCCTGTCACAAAAACGTGGCCCATGGCAGGCAGCAGCAATTCATGCCCGAAATGAAGGATACCTGCTTCATCTGCCATTCCGATTCGGACATCCGCTATAAAAACTGCGATTCATGCCACCCCGAACACCCGAGGATCGCCGGAGATGTGGAGAACATCTACGAGGTGCACGAGGAGTATGGGGTGAGTTGCGAGGACTGCCATATCGACGCGCATAAGGCCAACAAGATCTCCTGCCTCAATTGCCATGATGAATCATACGCCGATATGATCGAATTCAAGGTGATGGGAGCGGATGAGGAGGCTGCACAGAAGCTGCAGCAAAAAGAACAGCAACAACCGCATCAGCAATAGCGTTACGATTCCTTATCCTGAATGACTATCCGAAGGGAGGAGGGTCCTGCGGATCCTCCTCCCTTTTTTCATTGCCCGGTATTGTGCGGTAAGGGGGGTGCGCCAACAAAACTTCGTCAGGCGGAGCGCAGCGGAGCTACTATGTTTTTTTCAAGTTGCCCTTGCCTACGAGCCATCAAAAAGCTACATTTTTTTATTCCGCAGCACCTCTTCCCACCGCGCCATGACCGCTTCGAGGCCAAACCGCACACACACCTCGCGTGCCTTGGAGCCCAGGCTTACCCTAAGGGCCTCATCGAAGACCAATCGTTCCATTGCGGAAGCCAGGGCACTGACATCACCAGGAGGAACCAGTATTCCATCAACCCCGTCCCGGATGATCTCCCGAGGCCCATTCGGGCAATCATAGCTCACCACCGGCAGTCCGCAGGCCATTGCCTCGCACAACGCATTGGGGAACCCCTCATACCTGGAGGACAGGACAAAAAGGGCGGCCTCCTTGATCACTGCCCAAGGCTTCGTGGTGCTTCCGAAAAGGTGCACCCTTTCCTGCAGGCCATACCGGTCGCGGAGGGCTTCCAGGGGACCGCGTTCAGGCCCTTCGCCGATGATCAGCAACGACCATCCGGAATGCCGGACGGCGATTCGTCGAAATGCATCAAGAAGCATATCAAAGCCCTTTTCATGCGCCAACCGGCCAAGTGCCACAATCAGTTTCTTTGCGGGCCTTGGAGGTGCCATGGCATCCTCCTCGCACGGATCGATTACCGGATTCGGTATCACCCTCCCCTTGTTGCGGATTGATGCAGGGAAATATTCCAGTGCCTGGCGGGTCTGAACCACCACACAATCCGCACGGGGATAGACCCGTAACCGCAACCATTCCCAGGCCCTTCCGATTGCATGGGAATGGGGATTTGTCCTCTCGGAGACGATCACCGGGACGCCCATACCCCGGGTTGCAATAAGCGTGAGGACATTTGTTTGATCCATGAAGGATATGACGGCATGCGGGGCCGTTTGCCTGATCGCCCGACGCAGGCGATGAATGCGCTTCATATTCCGTATGAACGCCTGAATGGTGTTCGTAGACCCCCCGGCAAGATCAAGGGGATGATGATCGATGGAGGGATCAAGGGGAAAAAAGGGTGGCTCCTTCCCGTCATCGAAGCTCAGCAGGGAGATCTCCATGCCCTTCCTCGCCCAGTAATTGGCCATGTGAACGAGGATCTTCTCCGCCCCTCCCAGGGCGACAGAGGATATCACAAAGGTGATACGAATCGGCATCCGAACTTTGTCAGGCGAAGCGAAGCGAAGCACTATGTTACCCCTCCCGGCCAACCTTTATCAGGCGAAGCGAAGCGGAGCACTATGCTCCTCCTGGGACCATTAAAAGGGCCCGGTACTCAGCATTCCAACCTTTATCAGGCGAAGCGAAGCGGAGCACACACCAAACTTTGTCAGGCGGAGCGAAGCGGAGCACTATGCTGCACCTCCCAGCCACCAGAAAAGTCGGTACCCTCCCCATATCGGTCTTTAAACATCTCTGCTCATGACAATGTGATCCCAAAATTGGAATTACTGGGGCCGTACCGAAACGGTCATTTCCATGTGCTGCGAATGTTTCCATTGTCATCAGGCATCCAGGCCCAATTCTCGAAAAAGACGGAGCCATCGTTCGATTATTGTATCAATACCGAAACGATCCGCCACGTCCTTTGCCGCATTGCCCATCCGCTTCCTAAGGTCTTCGTTCCTCATCAAGGTCTCCAGCGCCCGCGCAAAGGCCTCGATGTCCCCTGGAGGCACCAGGAAGCCATCCACCATATCCTTGATAATACCGGAGGGGCCGGAGGGGCAATCGAAGCTGACCGCAGGAAGACCGCACGCCATCGCCTCCATCAGGGCCATGCCCTGCCCTTCATACCGGGACGGAAAGGCAAAGATATCGCCCTGCGTGAGAAGGGAAAAGGGTTGCGAGAGCACGCCGGGCAAAATGATCCGGTCTGCCAGCCCCGATGCGGCAATCTGACCTTCCAGAGGCACTCTCAGAGAACCCTCCCCCAGTATGACCACCCCCCACTCGGGGAATGCCGGGGCGATTCGTGAAAAGGCCCGGATCAGCAGATCGAATCCCTTTTGATGTTCCAATCGACCCATGGCAACGACGTGCCTTCTCATTTTTCCCGGCATCGGATGAGGGGGCATTTGTGCGGGAATGGGGGTCACGGGATTCGGGATACCGGTTGTCTTCCATCCCCGGAAATGCCCGGCGGCCCACTGCGCCTGGGCTTCATCCAAAAACACGATGCGGTCCGCCAGCGGATACACCAGGGAGCGCACATAATACCAGCGCCTGTTTGAAGTGGGATGGCAGCGGATGTCCACCTGGCAGGAGATTAGTTTTTTCACCCTCCATAAGGGCGTGGCGAGCAGAAAGAGTTCATTGAGACCATCCAAAAAACTTATCACGAGATCCGGATGCAGCCCTTGCAAACACCGTCTGATCATGTACAATCGCCTCAGGTTTCCCCACACATCATACCAGGGTATGGAAAGGAATCTCCCCAGGTGCAGTGTTTCGCGGCGGATACCTTTATCCAGGGTATAAAGGTCCGGGAGATCCCCCCGGCAGGTGACCACGGTCACCTCATGTGACCTGGTGTGAAATCCCTTGGCAAGGAGCACCACACTCCGCTCGGCCCCCCCGCCGGCCAAAGACCCGCAAAACAGCAGGATCTTCATTGCTTGATCCCGTATGCCGATACCAGGGCGTCCACGGTCATATCCACTGTCCGGTGCAGGGAAAATCGTTCTTGCACACGCTGCTGCAGGGCAATGCCCATATCCTGCCGCGCCTTCTCGTTGTCCCGGAGCCATAGGATATGCTTTTGTAATGCTTCGACATTCATGGGGTCAATCAGGAATCCCTGTATTCCGTGATCGATTACCTCGGGGTTTCCCCCCTTGTTCGACGCGATGCAGGGAATTCCCCTGGCCCCTGCCTCCAGCAGGGTATGCGACAATCCCTCATACAGGGAGGGCAAAACCACGACATGAATCCTGCTGAATTCTTCGTTCAGACGCTCCCTGGAGATGCGTCCCGTAAAGGTGACCCTTTCGGTGATCCCCATGCGTCTGGAAAGGTCCATCAGTATGGGACCTTCAGGACCGTCTCCGATGATGCGGACGTGCACCCCATCCACTGCCCTGACCGCCAAAAGAAGGGCATCCACCCCCTTCCAGTTGGTCAGTCTTCCGATGAAGGCCACCTGCAGGGCGCATCCCTGTGCCCTTTTGATCTGTGCCCCGGAAAAGGACCGCCCGTCCACCCCGTTGTAGATCATCTCCACCCTTTCCGGTGCTACCCCCCACCCGATCACCATCTTTCTTAGATAGTCACTCGGGGTGATGATGTGCGAGGCAGCCCGGATATACCGATAACGGCGTGCACTGATTATACCGAGGGATTCCGGCTGTTTGGAGGTCGGCTGATAGGCATCGATATCCATTGACGTTTGTCCGGTGTTCCGTGCGGTCTCCCACACCGTGTCCCCTGCGATCTTCAGGACGAACGGCTTGCGCAAGATAAGGGAGACCCAGGAGACATAGTGCTCCAGCCCGTTAGCGAACACGGCTGATGCGCGGAACATCTCCGCAAGGAGTGTTGTGCGAACCTGCAACTCATGGATCACATGTTTTTTGTTCCGTTCCAGGCGAATCAGATGAAAGGGGAACCGGGAATCGTCAGGATAGCGCCTCCGGTCGGAGGTGCACACCACCCTCACCGGATATCCCTTCTCGCACAAGGCATTCCCCAGCATGGGAATAAAGGTGGCAGGTCCGCCGATATCCGGCGGGAATATGTTCGTCACGAGCACTATATGCATTCTCTTTTTGGTCACGATCCGGCAACCTCCTGCAGGTTTTCCATAATCCGCACTGCATACGAGTGAAGATCGTGCCGTCCCTCCACAAGCCCCCGCAATGCCACCGGATCATACCGATCACGGCGGCCGTAGATATATTCCACGCGCTCTGCAATCGCCTCCGGCCGATCCTCATGCATGAAAAATTCGGGATATCCTGAAAGAAGGTCCTTGAACGCAGGATTTGTGGTGAGGACCGGGCAGCCGGAGGAGAGCGCCTCCAGGACCGTTTTATCCATGCTGTTCGTGCGGCTGACATTCAGATGCAGAAATGCGGTCTGGTACAACCGGGGCACGTATTCCAGGGGAACGTATCCAACCATGTCCACATCGGACTGTATCCCTCTCTCCCAGATGAATGCGGATATCCCCTGTCCATAACTCACATCCTCCATGGTGAGCAGGGGACCGGCAATCCTGAGCCTGCACCCCCGCAGCCTGCCCCTTGCTCTGATTGCCTCCATTGTGCTGACAAGCAGATCCACGCGCTTCCTGGCGGAGATCCTCCCAACGTACAGGATATCCCGCGGATCGCGCTGCACAGGAATCCGGAAAAGGGATGTATCCACGCCCTGTCCGATGACACGGACCTTCGGAGATTCGATGCGACACCCCTCGGCAGACGAGGTGAGCACCCGGTCGGCACACCGAACCGCCCACCGCAGACGCCGGCTGACCGTTCCGTGGGCATACCAGACCACAACCGGCAGGCCGAGCAGCGAAAAACAGGGGCACAATCGATAGGACCACTCCATGTCCATGTGAATGAACACCGCATCGATGCGATGCCTGCGGCATAGCCAATAGACCGACCAGTTCAGCAGCCACCTCCCGCCGATCCGGTGCGGAACCCCCATGGGCCGGCGTGGGACCTGATAGACGTGCACATTGGGGGGAGCGTCAAATGTGCCAAGCTTGGAGGTGATGACCACAAGCGCCGCGCACCGCGCTGCAAGCTCCCTGACCACCCTCGCCTGCCAGGCCAGGACCCCGTGCAGTTCATCCGTTACGAAATTAATCAGAAGAAGGTTCATGTGTTATGATGTCAAACACCAGGGTGTTGCAATATAAAGAGGGGCCCATGAATATTTGTCCCAGACGGGTGTAGAGCGTATTCACCACTCCGATGGGAGAGAAGGAATAGAAATCCCTGCAACCGATGATCCTGGAGACCCTCGCCTTATTTTCCTGTGACCGTGCCGAAACAAAGGAAACGGCGTTCTTATAGGTGGTCAACCAGCGATGACGGTCCCCCTGGTGATCCCCATAAAGATCGTATTTACCCGTCTTGAGTGAGCCCCTCAACAAGAAATGCACCCGATGGATGAGGGTGGACATATTGGGCAGGCTCACGATCAGCTCTTTCCGGGCTATCCTCGCACATTCGTCAAATGCCTGATGGATATGTTCAAGGTGTTCGAGCACATCCAGAATGACCACGTAATCGAACTGCCCGTCCTTGAAGGGCAGAGGCCGCTCCAGATCGACCGCATAATCATGTCCGTGTTCGATATCGGCTGAGTAGTAGGTAAGCGAGGGGCTCGCGCCGCCGGTATCGAGGAACTCCAGCAGCCGCCGGTCCCGGGAACCCAGATCGATCAGGGTTCCCTTCTTTTTGGAAAGGAGGGCCGAAGCCACCTCATAGCGGGAGAGATATTCCGACTTCACCACCGGAATCGTGTTCCCTGTTCCTTTTTTATCCATATGCTTCATGTTTATCCATGTACTTCATTATAAAAACTGCATTATCCCCAATCATCTCCAGGATGACAATCCCTTCTCTAACCCACCGCTGCACTTCCAATTTTGCACCGGATCGTCATGAGCAGACATGTTTAGCACTGCCCTCATACCGCCTGATCGACCAGCAATCGGACCCACGCCTTTGTCAATCTATCCGGATCAAATGCAACCCGAACCTTGATATGGCCGGCTGATCCCATCCGTTCCCGCAGTGCGTTGTCCTGCAGCAGGCGAACGGCGCTCCGGGCCATTTCCTCTGTGCCGTTGTGATGGTGGAGGAACCCGGTGATACCATCATCCACGATATCCTCCACACCGGTGATCCGTGTGGCCACCACCGGGAGGTGGTGCCAGCCGGCCTCTGCCAGAACCCTGCCGAATCCCTCATACAGGGAGGTCAACAGGAATACCGAGGCCTCGTTGTAGTGACTGGAAAGCTGGTGGTAGGCCACTTCACCGACGAATTCGACAACGCCTTCCAGGCCCAATCTCGTGCATTGCTCCTCCAGGCTCTTCCTAAGCGGGCCTTCTCCGATAATGCGAAATCTGGCAGTGGGCTCAAGCTCGGCAATCCGGCTTGCCACCCGCAGCCACAATGAAAGATTCTTTTGCCATACCAGACGCCCGACAAAAAGCACCACCGGCCTTCTGGTCGCGCAATCCCTGGAAACTGCCGCACAAGCATCATCCTTCTCATCCGCCATGCTCACCGGAACCGGAATGAGGGCGATCCTCTTTCTGAACCCCCTCCGGATAAGCCCCTGCCTAATCCCGCTCCCCACCACCCGGAGGGCGGAATAAAGCGGCAGGAGACTCAGGGTGATGAAAAGCCGGAGCCTCCCCTTCCAATCCCCGCCAAGGCAATCCCTTTGGGCATAGGGAGAAAACAGGTCATAGTGCATCTGGCCGACAACCGGTATCCGAAGGAGCAGGCCAAAAAAAAGAACCCACCATCCCATCTCCGCTACATCCTGACAGGTAAGGACCCTGATCGGAAGACGGCGGTGGAGCTTGAATAGTCTCCAGAGGAGCGTAACGAAGCTCCTTCTCCCAAGGAACTGAAGGGGTATGAGGCGGAGATTGGATTGATGGATCTCCCCATAGTCGGGGGATCGGGCGAGCACCATGATGCTCATGCGCGAGCCCGGGGACTGGGAGAGAAGCTCGGCCGCATAACGCACCTGGCGTGTCCGGGCATCCGACCTGCCATTCTCCCTGAATACGGCATCATCCCAGCTTACCTGCACGATATGGAGGCCCCCTTTCTTATCCACCTGTTCAATCTCCTTCCCTGCACACGCCGCTTTTGACATGAATCCCCAACTGCGGATCCAGCACGGCATGGGATTGAGCCCGTCCCTGTATGGTAAAGCCCACCGGATCGAGGAATTTGATCACCTTTTTTAACGTGGTTTGATCAACAACCGCGATGTACGGAAAGAAATGGTGCGAGGCGAGATGCAGGTCCGGAAACTCGATACAGATCGTATGCTCCCCGGTGACGCCTTCCAGGTCGCTGCAATGAAAGGTTTGGCTGATTACGGGCTGCATTGCCTCATTCAAAAGAACGATATCGAGGCCCACGCTTTCGATCTCCCGGGAGAGCGCGATAGTGTACCAGATTCGAAAGGGCCCCCTGGACAGCACCTCCCGGGAAGGGCCCTCCCCCTGCTCGATACCCCACCCCAGGAATTCGATCCCCTCGGCAATCACCAGGCCCTCTCCCTTCATCCGGGTGCCCTTTGCAATCCTGAGGTTCTGGGAGTGGACATAGGCGTCGATCACTTCATCCGGCTCCCCGTAGCAGATCATCCTGCCATGATCAAGGAGCAGGCACCGTGTACACAATCGCCGCAACTGATTGACATTATGGCTCACGAATACTACGGCGCCGGCCTGTTCCCTGATCCTTGCCACCTTGTCCAGGCTCTTCATCTGAAATCCGATATCCCCCACGGAGAGGACCTCGTCCAGGATAAGGATCTCCGGCTGTATGATGGTGGCCACCGAAAAACCCAGTCGCACCCTCATGCCGGTGCTGTATGTTGCCACGGGGCTGTCGATGAATTCCTCCAATTCCGCAAATTCAATGATCTCATCCAATCGTGCGAGCAGATCCCTCCTGCGGATTCCCAGAACGGCCCCGCTCACCAGGATATTCTCGCGGCCCGAGAGCATGAGGCTGAAGGCCCCACCAAGCTCTATCAAGGCCTGCATGGAACCGTTGACGGTTATCTGCCCGCGCGTTGGCTTGATGATGCCATTCAACAGCTTCAGGAGGGTTGATTTTCCCGCCCCGTTAGGACCGACAATCCCAAGCGTCTCTCCCCGTTTGAGTTCGAAATTGATGTCCTGTAATCCCCAGAACTCCCTTTTTCTCAGCGATAGGTTTCTGTTCCTGAAGCAGAAGGCATCCCGTGCGATGTCGCAAAGGGCATAGTAGAGGGAGGTCTTGAGATTGCGGCAGTACCGCTTCCACACTCCCGTTACTCGTATCAGGGTGTCCTTGTCATGCATGGTTACGCACTGAGCCTTTCGAATATGATGGGCAGACTGATCTTGAAAAGGATCCATCCAGCACATAACACCAGCATCCCGGCGGAAAGGATCCATAGAAGAACCGGATAGTATGCCGGTGAGAGCCTGAAAAAGAGATCCCTGGGGAAATTGACAAGATACATGAGTGGATTCACCTTGAAGTACCACGCAATTGAATCACTGGAGGCATTGACGTAGTAACCCACCGGGGTGATGAAGAGGAGAACTGTCGTACTCAGGACAACCGATTCGGCAAAATCCTTGTATAACAAACCCAGTGGCATGAGCACCAGTCCGAGGCAGGTGCCGAAGACGAGTATGGGGAAAATCGAAAAAATGATTGCCGGCAGGGCCAACAATCCGGGAATATACCTGAACCAGACGCAGAACCCGAGCAGCAGGATCAGCCTTACCACGAAGCTCGCAAGGCTCTGATACACAGAGGCGAGAATAAGGCCCTCCACCGGCAGGCTGATCTTCGTAACGAGGCCCTTTGACCCCTCAACCACCTTCGTGGGATTCAAAAGGCAGTCCACAAAAAGCTGCCAGAAGAGCATGCCCGTCAGAATAAACAGGGGCGCCGGAATGCCAGGGGGGCCGCTCTGCACGACATTCGTCCGGTTGAGAAATACGAAAATCCCCGTCATGAGCAAGGGAGGGAGGAATGCCCACAAAAAGCCCAGCAGGGTTTGACGATACTTGGCATTAAAATCCCTCAGGAATATCTGGAAGGACAAATCACGGGAATTCCAGAAATCCCTGCACATGGACCGAAGCAAGCGTTTCGGATGTAATAGCGGGCTCTCCGGAGAATAGGTGATCATGTCCTATTCCTCGATGTATCCTCTTTCCATCCACCGTTATATGGAAGTGGGTAAAAATCCAAAGACATACCCCCTTTTTTTAGAAAAGTTGCCATACATATATCATAGTCGAGAGATCAAGGAAAGCAGCACCGGGAGCCAGGGGACGCATCCGCACACAGGCCGCCAATGACGCCCCTGCATCATATCGCCCTCATCAGGCATGAAGATAACCCGTACCGACCTCATGCCACCAGTTTTCCTCTTCATCGAAGTGTCCTCCCCTATATGTATTCATCGGATGTTCCGGTCAAAAAGTCGGCGAACCTTCAATGTATCGAGAAGCTGCCCGGCATGTCCAATTTTGAACCTTATTTCATTTTGTGTGGTCAGGCATAGTAACCCCCTGCAATCCAATACAACAATCAGCATTGCAGGAAGCTACCATCATCGAATGGCATGGTTTACCCGATAAGAATATGGGGCGTATTGTCCACACCCATAGGAAAGAATCACGGGGAATGCCATTTTGTGATATGATGTAATCGCGCAACACACTATTGCATAGAGGGAAGGGAGTGCAGGATATTCTGCATTTACGATATGAACAACGGCGTTGATGCTCGGCAATCCACAGCATAGGGAACGGACCATCCGATGATCCTTAATCCAAAGCGGCTTACATGGCGAAGGTACCTCAAAATGATACAAAGCCCCTACTCGATGCTGCGAACCCTTCAATACGAACGGATTCAAGGGATTCCCTTGGAGGGACCCATACTGGACGTGGGAGGCGGCAAACGCAATAGCTATATGCATCTTTTTGACGTGAATGGGGTCGTTGAAAGCATCAATATCGACCCTGATATGGAACCGACCTACTGTGCCGATCTCAACCATCCCCTGCCGGTTCACGATAATACATACAACACCATCATATCACTGAATACCCTGGAACACATACGTAAGGATGAAGCCCTGCTGCGAGAGATGTATCGGGTGCTCAAACCCGGCGGAAGGATACTGATTATGGTACCCTTTCTTTACCGAGTGCACGCATCCCCGTCCGATTTTCATCGACATGCCGCGTACTGGTGGGACCAAATCCTTGAAGGGATCGGCTTCCAAAAACAGGACATCATAGTCGAGCCCCTCATGTGGGATATCATCGGGACCGGTTTTGCGATCAGTGAATACTGGTGTCCACCTCGAGTGCCTTTTCCCAAATCGTTTCGTTGTATCCGAAGGTGTCTCCTTCTGCTCATTGGAACAATCTATCAAACCATCCGATGGAGGAATCATAAAAGGCTGCCGGACGCCATTGGACTACAGGAAAGGGATTACGCCCTTGGATATTTCATTGAGGCAAAAAAGTGAAGGCCACGCGATGCTTTCAGTGAAAAAATGGCAACCCGGATGGATAGGGATTCCGCATTACTGACGATATAGTGAAAGGAAGCACATTGTTAAGAAAACAGAAATGATACAAGTCCTTTTAATCACGGGGAAGCACATGATTGGATCGACGACAAGGCGTTTCGCCTATGCGCTCATTATCGGGATGATACCCCTTGTGATTCTTCGCACAAACCCTGTGAATGGTTCACTGAAGGAGAAAAATCCCTCCATTGTCCTGATCACCGTCGATACATTGCGGGCGGACCATTTGGGCTGTTACGGGTATGAGAGAGAGACCTCGCCGGCAATCGACTCCCTGGCAAAAGACGGCGCCCTTTTTTACGAGGCCATTACCCCCATTCCAAAGACCTTGCCGAGCCTTTCATCACTCCTCACCGGATTGCATCCAAAGACCCATGAGGTCTTTGCCTTGGGGATGCGGCTTTCCGATCTTCATACCCTGTTGCCGGAAATAATGAAACAACGCCGCTATCATACGGGAGGGGTGGTCGGTCAATACAACTGCCATAGAAAATTCGGATTGGGTCAGGGATTTGATTTTTACGATGATCATTTTGAATGCATTATACAAACCGAAACAGCGCATGAAGAAGGGAAATTTCATCCGGATTCGGAAAAACGGGCGGAATACGTCGTTGAGAAGGGCATTGAATGGATAAAGGGGCTGAAGGACTCCCCCTCCCCCTTTTTCCTGTGGCTCCACCTGATGGACCCCCATGCAGCCTATGATCCGCCAGGGGAATACGCGGATTATTTTACCGGACCCGCACCGATGACTTCACGAAGCTATTCGGGGAGATATATCGATCCCGAGCTGATTCATCCCTATGCGCGGGTCCGGGGGATCACGGAATATGACTTCTATATCAATAAATACGACGGTGAAATTGCATACATGGACAGTCAGGTGCAGCGATTGTTTGATTTTCTCAAGGCAACGGACCACTACAATGACGCCCTGATCATACTTACGGCTGACCATGGGGAATATATGGGTGAACATGACGCCCAGGAAACCTGTTTTACCCACGGTCACACCCTCTTTGAATCGGAGATATGCGTGCCCCTGATCATAAAATTTCCCGGCAATGCCATTCACAACCGAATGGTGTCCTCTCAGGTATCCCTCGTCGATATCTTTCCAACCGTATTGGCGGTCATCGGTGAACAGGGAGTGCCCTGTGAAGGGAAAAACCTGCTGGACCTGTTGGAAAAGGGGGATACAACGCACGATAGCGCCGCCTTCATTCAATTGAAGGAGGGAAAAGGATTGGCGGTTCGAAAGGATCGGTACAAGCTCATCGTCGAAACAAAATATCCGGTAAAAAAACTGATCAGAAGACTCAAGAAGCACAGGAACGTAGGCATTCGTTATACGTTATATGATCTCCTCCAGGATCCTCTCGAGCGCAGCAACGTTTATAAAAACAACAGGGATGCGGCAATGCATCTCGCAGAAGAGCTGTTTGACTGGCTTGCAATGTCGGGTACCCCCGATGCGGGGTATGCCCCGATAAACATGCTGGATGAGCAGACGATACAGCATCTCAAATCACTGGGATATATCCAGACGGGTGAGTAGGGATCAAAATCCTCACCTGCACGCCCTGTCAGATGAGACTGGTGCTGAAATAGCGTTCGGCACGGTCCGGGAGCACGGTGACCACGGCGCCGGGACGGTGCAGTGACACCTCGACCGCCGCCCACACGTTCGCGCCGGATGAGGTCCCCACAAGCAGGCCCTCCTCGCGTGCAAGCTTGCGCGTGGTTTCAATGGCCTCGTCATCACTCACGGTAATGACCTCGTCAATTAAAGAGACATCCAGGACCTTGGGGATGAATCCGTCACCGATACCCTGTATCTGATGCAGGCCCGGCTCCTGCCCGAGGAGTGCGGAGCTGTTTCTGGGCTCCACGGCGATGATCCGGATATGGCGGTCCATTTCCTTCAAATACCGCCCTACCCCGCCGAGCGTGCCGCCGCTTCCCACTCCGGCAACAAAGGCGCTGATCTGCCGGTCCATCTGTTTCCAGATCTCCCTGCCTGTGGTGAGATAGTGGATCTCGGGATTCTTTGGATTTTCGAACTGCTGGGGTATATAGATCCTGGGGTCCTTTTTCGCCATCTCCATGGCGCAATCAACGCTCCCCTGGATGCCCTTGTCGGCGGGGGTGAGGATCAGCTCGGCTCCGAAGGCCCGTATGATCTTCTTCCTTTCCTCGCTCATATTCTCGGGCATGGCGATAATTACCCGGTATCCCTTCTGAACACCCACAAAGGCCATGCCGATGCCGGTATTCCCCGAGGTGGGTTCCATGATGACGGAATCCCTCTTGAGGACTCCTTCCTTTTCCGCCTCCTCGATGAGATGCTTGGCCACACGGTCCTTGATGCTTCCGCCCGGATTCAGAAACTCGGCCTTTGCATAGACCTCCCTGTGGGTAATATGCCGTATCTTCACCATGGGGGTATTTCCGATCGCATTCAAAATCGACGAGTAATGCATGGGATCTCCTCATTCATTATATACAACGTAGACCCGCGGTGCAGGTGCTCACGAGGGTACTGCCCCTCTCGTTATAATTCTTCGAATCGAACATCCGGTCCGTCGGTATCGACAATCGCAAAAAGACCCTCCTTGAGGGGGCCCGGATTGACCACGAGACTCCTTCCCAGCCATTCCTCTCCGCGCGCAGCATGGGCATGTCCGCAGAATACGAATTGCGGTTTGAGCCACTCGATCAAGTCATTGACAAGGGGAGACCCCTTGTGCCCCACCTTCTCAAAGTCAAGCTTTGAATGCGGCGGGGTGTGAAGGATGAGGACCTTGTCCCCCTCCACGTAGGAGAGCCTTCTCAGGGAGAAGCGGACGTGCTCCACTGGATATTGAAGGACAAAATCCTTCTCCGCGCTCCCCCCTGTTATCTCCCCGCCGAACCCGCTGAAGAAAAACCCTTCGAAGTAGTGGATATGCTCCTGAACGAGCCGTATATTTGAGAGCGTCAGCTCGTAGTGAAACAGATGGCCGAAAAAACGCTCCTCAGGGGCGTCCATGTTCCCAGGGATGACCAGTACAGGAACTCCTATCGTATCCATTGACAGAAAAAACGATTGAAGAATCCTGTGATCCTCCTCCGCCTCCCGGAGGAGTTCGGGGGTATTGTAATCAGGTTTCTTGTTCTCCTCCTTCCCCTTGAGCCAGAGGGCGCCCCGTGCCTTTCCCTTCGCCACATCACCGCAGAACACGATCAAATCGGGTGAAAGCTCCCGAAAGACCCTGGTGATGTCATCAAGAAGGTCGGTATTACCGTGGAAATCGGAGATAACAAGGATCTTCATAAACTTCCCTCACGCCGCACGACACCGGAGGCTTATCGTGTACAGGTGATCATGTGACTACGCATGAATGTTATGCTTCCTGGTTCCTTGCCGGCATCGCGCCTATTTTGTTCAATAGAGGGTATCATGTAATGGTTCACTATTGTGCGGGAAGGGGTGCCTTCTCCCGCAATGTATTGGTTAGTTACTATATTATGACGCCATCCGGTTGAAACGTCAAGTAACCCTTTATTTTTGCTGATGGAATGTATCTCCTGAACCGGGTGCCTGTTCTCATGCATATGGTGAAACATTCATGGGCCTTCCGCCCGCAAGGGGATATGAAAATCCTGGGAGAAGATTTTCAGGTGAAACGCTCATGAGCCGGATGAAACTGCGAATGTCGAATATCGAATGTAGAATGTAGAAGTGAAACGCCCATGAGCCTTCGGCTCACAAGGAAGCATGAAAATGTCCCAAAGGGGATTTTCAGATGAAATAGCTGATGACAACCGCAATTCTGATTTTAACCCTTGATTGGGGAGGGTAAACATGTCTTCTCACGACAAGACAATGTCAAAATCAGAATTACCGGGATGACAAGCCCGGGAAGCCATAGGGGACATAGTGCGGGGGGGGTTACCGGGCGATTCACTTGTGTGGATTGGTCATGCAAAACGCCGCGTCGATCAGGTGGGTCACCAGAAAGGTCAGGGGGCTTCCTTCAAGCGATCGCACCATGGCGCCCAGCCATCTTCTGGCGGTCGTGCGGTCGGCATTAAGCAGGTCCGCCTTGGCGCGAATGAGGAGATCGGTTTCGTTGCGGCAGGAATCAAAGTAATAGTCGGCGAGGGATACGATCTCATTCATGAAACGATAGTAGGTGCATTCACTCAGGTAGCGATCCTGCCTATGGGCCGTTTGCTCGGCAGTGCAGTGTGCCAGCCGGGGACGCAATCTCAACGCATAGAACAGGCTCAGATACCGTATGCGGCACCTTCCCGGCGGAATCCAATGCGCCCAGGGGATGCCGATATGGGCCTCCACAGGTGATGTGGCAAGCGGGAAGGTGGCAAGGAGCACCCCATCCGGCCTGAGCACCCTGGCGCATTCCCCGAACATCCGGTCGATGAACCGCACATGCTCAAAAACCTGGTTGGCATAGATGACATCGAATGAATCGTCTTCAAAGGGGATCGAGCGGTCGTCCGGGGCCGTGCGTATACGGTCGTTGCCCGAGGCATCGGCATATGCGGCCACCCGATCCCTGAGGGAGCCGCTCACCCCTGCAAGATCATAGCCGTACAGATCGTACCCGTAATCGAGGAGGTGCTCGATCACGGTCCCGTCCCCGCATCCCATGTCCAGGACCGACAATCTCCTTCCCTGGGCAAGATCATGGAGCCTGCGTGCGATATAGAGGGTGGTGGATGAATTCCACTGTCCGTCTGTGGCGCGTATCCCCGAATCCCTATGCGTGTCTCCCCTGTATCCCTTTGTCATAGCGCCACCAGGACGATGTCCCCCCTCCGGCAGAGCATGGCAGCGGACCGAACCAATTCCATCAGCATCCTCCGGTCCCTGTCCGTAAAGTCAAAGGTTCTGAACGATGCCTCCAATCGATCGATCTCGGGGAAGTTGACGAGGAGATGGGTAATCCCCATCCCCCTGAGCCGCTCACGGACCTCCCCGGGGGTGCCGGCATCCTTGACAATGGGGACAATGGGATTGATATCAAAGACGGTGGAGGAGATGACATCCCTGACGCAGTAAAAGCTGATGGTCTCACCGAGAAAGAGTATGCGTGCATGGGAGGGGAGTTTCTCGTTGATGAATCCGAAAATGGGGTAGCTGGATATGGCCCGGGATAGATATGCATCCGGTGTTTCGGCCCCGCTGAGATATCTCCATGGATCATACACCCGGGACATGGTGGCGGCGGCATAAAAGAGATTATAGGCAAGCCCCGCCATAAGCAGACTGATGACCAATACCCTGACCATCCTCCCCGCACGATTGACGATGCGGCTGAGGGTATTGGTTTCGAGCAGTATGAGTATGGCGAAGCACGGGATGGCGAAGCGGGTCATCCGGAAGGTGAATCCCCAGAGAAGATAGTACGCCGCACAGTAGAAGGCAGCCAAGGACCACACGGGGTTTTCCCTGTCCGGAATGAATGCGAGTGGAATGAACAGTACCACCAGCAGGCCGATCGACCCCCCGACCCCGAACCGGCCGGGGTGCGCAAGCATGTCGTAGGGGATGGTCAGGATGTCGATCGGTAGACGACCGCTCAGAGAAACGCCATGGGCCGAGCCATGGAAGGCATCGAGCCTTTCCTTCGACATCCCCGGGCTTCCCCATACGTCCGCCCACTGGGGATAAAAGGGATTGTGCGTCCATACCAGATTTTTGATATACCAGCCCGATCCGACAACGATCGCGATAACGACAAAGAGCAGGAGCGCGGTAACCGCGCCGCGAATGAGTCTTTTTCGGGTGAGGAATACGAACAGCATGCAGAGCATGCCAAGCCCCAGGCAAAAAATAATGGCGGTATATTTGGTGCCCAGGGAAAACCCGGTCATGAGCGAAGCGGCGGCGAGCCACCCCTTCTTACCGGTGACCGACCACATGCACAGGGCATGGAATGCGAGGATCGCATACAGGGAAAACCCGAGATCCACGTTCACCAATGATCCCATAATGAGCATGGTGGGGGTTATGAGGAGGATGATCCCGGCAAGCCATGCAAAGGGGCGCCGGGTCATTCTCAGGGCACAGAGCGACAGGCCGGCTGCGTTCAAGAGGGCGAGGATCATGACCAGGGATTTCGGCGCACCCTGCCCTCCCAGGAGGAGGCACACTGCAAAGAGATTCTGGATCAAAAAGGGGTGGTACGAATGCATGGAATACGGCATACGAAAAATGGCACCCTGAACGATGTATTGGTTGGGAATCCCCAGGTGATACACCAGCGCATCATAAAAAACCGGGGGAATGCGGGACATGAGCGTCAGCCAGATGAGGGTGATGATGACAAGGGGAAAAAACATCAGGGAGAAGGATGAACGGCGAAGCGAGCGGACAAGGGGCCCGGCGACGGATGCACAGGTCGCTGCGTATGCCTTGATGGCGCGGAACCCGGCGAGAAAGAGGAGCATGAGAAGCGCCAGCACGGCCCAGAACGTCAACAACCCCGACACCCCGAGAATGAGGATGAGAAGGGCGATGATCCCGAGCCCTATGGATATGCTGAAGATCCCTTCTTCCAGCACCTCGATCGGCCCCTCTGGTGCACCGAACAGGCGGGACCATACAAGTTTCCCGATCCCCAGCGATATCGACAGGAACACCGCAACAAACAGCATGTCGGCAATCATCGTGACAATGAGCTTAAACAATCGTTATCACCTGCATCCTCACCTTGCCTGCCGGTTGAACACGCGGATGAGTGCATCCGTGTCCTGCCGTCCATGATTTCCCAATATATTGTAAGATAGGGGGAAAAAGGGCTGCACCCGTGTGCTGCGGACGAGCGCTACAGCCCGGCCGAATCCCTATCGTATCATATCCCCATGAATCCCGGTTTCCGGTTCATGGCCGCTCCTGCGCAATACATTCTTCATACAGGCCCGCCATCTTCTCCAGGGTATCCTCGATGAGGAATTCCCTCCTTATCCGCTCCCGCGCCTCATTACCCATTCGCTGTGCATCCCGTGGAGATCGGATGAGGGAAACCACGGCCCTGCACAGGGCATCCGCATCCCCCGGCGGTATGAGAATTCCTTCCTTCCCCTCCCTTCCGATCACCTCACCGGTCCCTCCCACGCGGGTGGCCACCACCGGCCTGCCCAGGGCCATTGCCTCGAGAAGTGACTGGGGAAGCCCCTCCTCTTCCGAGGTCAGGCAAAAGATATCGAGGCTCGCCATCCAGGGAAGGACATCGGGCTGAAATCCGGCAAATATGACCCGTTCCGCGATCCCGAGCCTCTCAGCCATGCCCCTCAATGCCTCCCTTTCAGGTCCGTCGCCCACAATGAGAAGCCTCACTCGTGGTATGGATGCGCCGATACGGGCGAATCCCTGAAGGAGCATTCCGAGGCCCTTGTCCCGGTGAAGTCGTGCCGCAGTGCCTATCAACCATTCCCCCTGTTTGATATCCAGCCGCGCCCGAATGGATGCCCCTGCCCTCCCCTCTTCCAGTAACCGCTCTTCCACCCCATGATAGACCACCCGTATGGCATCCGAAGCAATGCCCTCCCGGTCGCAATACCTTTTCTTTACCGCCTTGGAAACGGCCATGACCATATCGGCCCTTTTCAAGGCCCACCGGTCGAGGAGAATGCGCCACTGCGCCTTGTTTCTGTCAATGCACCGCACGGAGGCTATGATCCTTGCCCTTTTCCCCAGGGCAAGGAACCGGCTGATGCCTGCCATGAGATTGGCCTGAAAAAGAAAGGAGTGCACGATATCGGGCGCCGTCCGCCTCAGGAGCCTCCGAAACCGGAGGAACCCGATGGTGAACTGCAGGGGATACCTGAAGGTGATGCGCTGCGGCAGGTTCAGGTGTGTCACGCCGATTCCGCGGCGTTCCAGTTCTTGTGCCATGAATCCCGGCCGCTTCATACTGCACACGATTACCTGCATCCCCCGCTGTTTCATCCCGCACGCCAACCTCGACACCGATGCCTCGGTGCCGCCGAAATCGGAATCGGTGATCAGGTAGAGGATGCTTATCGCATTATTCTTCCCCGCGTCCCTCTCACTCTCCTTCTCCCTGTCCCTTGCGAGCCACATATGTTTAAGAGCATCCATTCATCCGTCCGCGAAGCGGAGGTGCCAGAGCTCCAGGATGAGCAGCGCCCAGATCCGGTAGGCATGGTCAGCCTGCCTTCTGCAGTGGGCATCGAGCAATCCCCGCACCTCTTCCTGCCTGAAATAGCCCCGCTCGATCGCCCTCCGGCTCAGCAGCGTATCGTATGCCATCTCGCGCAACTCGTTCCTGAACCAGGCATCAATGGGAACGCCGAATCCCATCTTGGGCCTTGAAAGGATCTCCTGCGGGAGAATTTTCCGGAAGGCCCGTTTCAGAAAATATTTTGTGTGCCATCCCCTGAGCTTGAGGGAATGGGGCAGAGAGGCGGCGAATTCCATGAGCCGGTGATCGAGAAAGGGGGATCGTGCCTCCAGGGCATGGGCCATGGTGGCGATGTCCACCTTGACCATGAGGTCGTCGGGCAGATATGTGTGCACATCCACGTACAGGGTGCGGTCAAGGAATGCATCCCCCTGTGCCCGTGCATACCATTCCTCTATGTATGCATAGGAATCCAGGTTCTTTACCTGTGATGCGAATTCGTCCGTATACAACTGTGCCTTGGCCGTATTGTCGAAGGAGCAGATCCACCGGCAATACCGGCGCTCCGCCCGTTCACCCAGGGCATTCACAAAGCGCTTGAGCCTGCGGGTGAATCCCTTGTACCGGTAATCACAGGGAAGGGCGTTCACGATCCTGCTGACGGCCGCAGGCCCCATCCAGGAGGGGACCTTCGTGTATACACCCGCCAGCCGGTCTGCAAGGTAACGCTCATACCCGGCGAAGGATTCGTCACCCCCGTCACCGTTCAACGCCACGGTCACCCCCTGCCGGGTCATCTTCGCTAGGTAGAAGCTTGGTATGGCGGAGGAATCGGCAAAGGGCTCATCGTAATGCCAGATCAGCGAGGGAAGGATCTGCGCGGCATTGGGCCGCACGATGAACTCATGGTGCTCCGTGTTGAAGAGCCGGGCCACTTTGCGTGCATAGGAAAGCTCATTGTAGGCGTGATCCTCGAATCCTATGGAGAAGGTCTTGACCGGGGCATTGGTCAGCCTGCTCATCATGGCAACGGTGGCACTGGAATCGATCCCCCCGCTGAGGAATGCCCCGAGGGGCACATCGCTCATCAGGCGTATCCGGACCGCATCCTCGAAACGATCGATGAATTGGGCCTCCAGATCCTCCATAGAGCTCGCCGCATGTTTTGTCCTGTAATCCAGGTCCCAGTAGCGGGCCGTATGGATGGCGCCGTTCTCCCAGACAAGGTAATGTGCCGGGGGAAGCTTCATGATCCCCTTGTATATGGTCATGGGGTGCGGGATGTATTGAAAGGTGAGGTAGTGATGCAGTGCTCGGGTATCGATCTCCAGGTTCACCCCGGGGCAGGCGCGGAGTGCCTTGAGCTCGGAGCCGAAGAAGAGCCCGTCCCTTGTGATGGCGTAGAACAACGGCTTTTTCCCTATCCGGTCGCGGGCGAGCAAAAGCCTTTTTCGTCGCTCGTCCCACAGCGCAAGGCTGAACATGCCCCAGAGGGAGGAGATGCACTCCTCTCCCAGTTCTTCGTACAGGTGCAGGATCACCTCGCTGTCGCTTCGCGAACGGAAGGTGTGCCCCCGCTTCTCGAGATCGGCACGCAAGGGGAGGTAGTTATAGATCTCCCCGTTCACTACCAGGTGTATGGAGGAATCCTCATTCGGCATGGGCTGCCTGCCCAGGGGGCTCAAATCAATGATGCTCAGGCGGCGATGTCCAAGGCCTGCAGGCCCGCTGCAATAAATCCCCTCCGCGTCGGGCCCCCGGTGAACGAGCTGTGTGGCCATCCGCCGGATGAGCCCCCGGTCCATAACCCTTTGTGCATCAAAGAGAATACCGCCGCAGATACCGCACATGGTCACTCCCATCCCAGGAGTGCCAGTTGCTCCGATACCGATTTTCTTGCAGAGAAGATCCCCAGTATCCGCTCCCCGGCTTGCACCAGGAAGAATGCGGCCACCCACAGGGCCACGGGCCAGGTATGGGCCACCACCTGCGTTTCAAGGCCCACCGAGAAGAGAAAGGCGGTCTGCACCTGAAACAGGATGAGGTAGAGGTAGAGAATCCAAAAGTCCGTTCTCCAGAGGAACAGGAGCCCGCCCAGGAGACCTGCGCCCACCAGGAGGGCGAGAAGGACCTGGAACGCATGGCGGCGCAGAAGCTGCCGAGGAATTGTCGCCGGCGATTTCAGCATTTTTTTGAATTCATGAAGGGCTTCGGTGGAAATATACCGCATGCGGGGCAGGGTCTGCCGAGGTATTACTGCCGGTGATTTCGGCAATTTTTTGAATTCATGAAGGGCTTCGGTGGGAATATACCGCACGATGAGCGCAAGATAAACCATGCCCAGTCCCCGTGCGTTTCCCCATAACAGCTCTTTGGGGGTATGCAGACGGAGAAAGTATTCCTTGGGGGTGATCCTGGGGCCCACGAACATCCCCTTTTCCTCGATTTCCTTTACCGTGGGAAATCCCGGTTTGCCGGCGAATTCAAGGTTGGTGTAAAAACGTGCACCCAGGTTGCTGGTGTAAAAGACATCACCGTTGACCTTGTACATTCCCCACAGGTGCGGGGCGAGCATGAGGAGGCCGATGAGCAGCGCCAGGGGTGCACTGGTGATTCCCCACCGTGACCTGGAAACAAGGGGAAGGAGAATAAAAAGAAGGACGGCAGGGAGCAGGAATTCCGTTCTGGTGAGCAGGAGCAGGCCGGTCACCACCCCTGCGAGCACGGCTCGCGTGTATCGCCCCAGACCCTCATTGATGCAGGTTACATAGAGAAGAAGGAGCACAAGAAGGGTGAAGAACTCACACCGCAGCCCCCGTACGCTCGCCTCAATGCAATAGGTGTGCACCGCCAGGAGAAATGCGGCGAGCAGGGCCACTCCCTTCCCCATCCACGTTCGGACCAGAAGATAGGTCAACAGCACCACGAGGAGTGAAAAGGTCAGGGATACCCATCGAACGTTCACCTCATCGGCACCGGGAAGTTCCAGGAACGCCTTTACCACAAGGAGATAGAGGGGCTCCCGCAGCCCGAAGCGGGCTGAGTAAAAGCCGGTATCGGTGAATGGCCTGAGCATTCGGGCAAAATGGATAAACCCGTTCACGTCCGGATCGAGGGGCCTGCCTGTTGATCGCTGGAGCGTGCCCAACCGGAGGTAAAGGGCCAGCGCAAGGATAAGGAGGATAAGTACGGCCTCCTTCCATGGCTTCATCCCCGTGCTTGATTCATTCATATTCTGTTGATGCCTGTTGCCCATACTATATATTCGGAATTATCGATTCCTTACCATCAGGGTCGTCGTTCCCGGAAGACCCCGCATCAATGATGTCTCAAGGATGCCCGGCATACCGGTCGAATCCTCGCATGATACATGTATGCCGGAAGGGACAATCGCAGAACCCGCCAAAACGTGATGAATCCCGTATCCTCACGGCAGGGACTTCCTGGCATGATTGCGGCATTGCAAAATGGAAATTGCTCACTATCTTGTATTTTCGCTGCCTTCAAGGAGCCTGCAATAAAGATCGATATGCATGCGCGCCACCATGCCAAGATCCATATGCTCAACCACCCATCTCCTCCCGTTTGCACCCCAGCGGAACCTTTCCTTTTCATTCGCGAATGCCGCCTCCAGGCACCTCGCACAATCATCCGCATCCCCCGGATCGAACAGGAGACCATTGACATGGTCTGTCACGAGTGCCAGGTTTCCGGGTATGCGGGAGGCTATGATGGGAAGGCCGCATGCCATGCCCTCCAGGACGGCATTGGAAAGCCCCTCAAATCGCGAGGGGTGCACAAGAAGATCAGCGAGATTTAAATACTCCTTCACTCGTTCGGGAGAAACGCGGGACATGAGCGTAATGCTCTGTCCCATATCCCTTTTATGGATAAGGTTTTTTATAACTCCCTCAAGGGGGCCTGATCCGATGATCCAAAGCCTCCAATCCCTGTTATGCTCCCGTACCTTTGACCAAGCATCAATCAACAGGGGGATGTTCTTGTGAGGATCAAGCCGTCCCAGGCAGAGGGCAAGATTCAGACCTTCGAAATCCCGGGCACATTTTGCAGCCCTTTTTTCCTCCCTCTCCTGGGGGAAAAGGTGCTGCGTGTCCACACCGTTAGGGATAATGTTGATCCTCCCGGATCGCACCCCTATTTTTATCAATTCCTGTGCAATCTGCCGCGTAGGGGCGATAAAGGAACATGGCCCCTTCCTGAGCACATACAGCTTCATCCTGCCCAGGCGGGTGGCAAGTGATGCGGCAATATCCCCGATCCTTCCACTCCCCCCGAGCTTTACTACAACAGGGGTGGCGGTGAGCATCCCTGTGGAAAGACAGGCGATGGCGGTAGACGTGGCAAGATGGCAATGGATGACATCGAATGCGTGCCGTCTCCTCAGCAGAAAAGGAAAAAGACCCGCCACAAACATCACCGATGCTGTTCGTTCCCTGCCGAACACGGGAAGCCGGTGCACAACCACCCCCCCGTGGCTGTCAGTGTCTGATACATCCGGGCATCTCCGTGTCACCACGTCAATCTTCAGGCCCATCGAGAAAAGCCTCTCGGAGAGCCTTTGGGCCTGTATCTCGCTTCCGCCAACCACAGGGTGGTAGTAGTCAATGGCCATACAGATGCGGAGGGGATTCATTCCTCAAAGAGCCCCTTCAGGGTCTCGGGCAATCGTCCGGCCTTAAGGTTATCGATCTTTCGTTTGATCTGAACCCTCAGCCAATCGTCCTCGGTATTGTTATAAAGCTGCTGCAAAAAGGACATGGCGCTCTCCTTCTTGCCCGACGTGACAAGCAGGCTCGCAGCGAGTCTGGGAAGATACTGAGGGTGTCCGGGAAGCTGGGCCGCCTTAAGTATATGAAAGGATGCCCTTTCAGTATCCTGATGATAATAGAGGTAGTTGAATCCCACATAAAAATGGAGCCGCCAATAATCCGGGTACGAGAGTAATCCCTTCTCCATGAGCGCGGTGCTCTGGTCGGGATTACCCCCCTCAAGGGCGAGTATGATGCCTCCGAACTCATAGGGATAGCGAAAGTGAGGGTCCAGCGTGGTGACGAGATCCAGTATGTGATAGAGCCATGTGTAGCTTCGATCGGTCAGATAGTGTCCGCCGAAATAGGCGATTGCCTTTATCCAGAGAAGATCTGCAGCCAGGGAATCAAATCCGAGGCACAGGGGCTTCAGGAATCTTCCGGTGGGAAGATACATCAACCGTTCCTCCCTGGCCCGCTTAAAGGAATGGTCAATGGATGTCTGCACGAAATAGACAGCGACAAAAAGAAGAAGGAGCGCAAGGAACCAGATCACAGAGCGGACGACACCGACATTACGGATGTTTATGGTCATTTTCTCCCCCTCCGTTAGGATCGCCTGTCAGGATCGGCACCTTCATCTGCGATCCGTCATACGCATGCGTGCCGCACCCCATCGATTCCAGTTTAGGATACAGTGTGCGGAGATCAAAATCAATGAGTTCCTTCTCATAGGGGATATGCGCCTTCCCTTCAAGACCGAGTCCCCGTATCCTCAGTATCTCCTCATATTCGGTGCATGCCGCCCGGCGATCCCCGAGTGCCTCAAGGGTCAAGCCGAGCCAATAATACCCGGATAAACAATAAGGCTCGAGCCGTACCACCTGTTCAAAGGCATCCCGGGCATCACGGTATCGCTTCTGATGGAAAAGGGCCCTTCCCAGGCCGGAAAAACCCTTATGGAGATACGGGGCGAGCAGCAGGCACCGTCTAAACGCCGCCTCTGCCCTGGTCACAAGCTCCGGCTGGGCAGGAAGGGCTTCATACAGATTCAGATATCCCATGCCCAGGGATAGGGGAAAATGGTGATCATTAGGATTGAGTGCCTGTGCGAGCCCTGCCTCGCTCAGTCCCTTTTCCAGGAAATCCGGATCCCGTGTCAGGCCGAACATCTTGAAATAGGCACCCCCAAGGGAGTTATGGTAGGGTGCGCACCCGAAATCAATTCGGACCGCCCGTTCAATGTCCCGTATGTCGGAGAAAGGATCTATGCCCTCGACCCTGTCAAATATCCTAAACCCGATATACTCCCGGATGGGGATCCATGCGAGTGCGGCAACGACGACAAGGGAAGCCACGACCGCCGCCCTGGATCTTCTCTCTACAAGGGGAATCCACAAGGGTTTTCTCCCGATTTCAATGATCCGTATCTGCCTTACCCACACCAGCATAAGCAGCAAGAGGAACACGGTGGGAGGAATATGAAAGATAAAGTCCACCATGGAATGGGCAAGGAGGGTCATCATCCCGACAAGAAGGGCCTTCTTTTCTCCGTGCATCCCGGCAAGACCGGCCTCTTTCTTCAGGCATTCCCGAAACACTATAAAAAGTAAGAAAAGTATCATCAGGATACCCGGTATGCCCATCTCCGCACCCACGTGGAGCAGTTCGTTATGGGCGTATCGCGCAACCCTCGCATAACGGGCCCACGTGCCCTCCACAGGAAAGGCGTACATGAACGAGTAGAAAGGGAAATTTCCGATTCCCACGCCGAGCAGGGGATGATCCCTCAGCATGGCAAGGGCGCCTTTCCACATTGACCATCGGCTGTAAGCATACACATCTGCGCGTCCCACCTCCATGATCCGCACCATGAGGGGATTCGGGATAAAAATGAAGAGTACGAAGGCCACCATCAGAACAGAGAGGACCTTCCACCTCGCTCGTGAGCACAAGACGAATCCCACTGCGCCCCCGGCAAGGGCAAGGAGCCCCCCCCGGGAGCCGGTCAGAAAAAGCGCGATCCCCATAAGGCCGACGAGCCCTGCCTTCGGCATCCATTGTGTGCGAAAGGGAGGATGAAATGCCATGCGAGCAATGATGAGCATGCACAGGCAGGCAAGGAAGGCGGCAAGGTGGTTGGGATTGTAAAATGTCCCGGTGATCCTCACCTCGTGCATGAGAAACGCCTGATAGAACCCGATCAGGGACTGCACTACCCCCATGCCCACCATCCCCCAAAAGAGCGTTTCAATATCCCGGATAGAAAAGGTTTTGGCCATGTGAACATAAAAGAGGACGTAACAGGTTACCAAGATGAGACACCGTACTGCATTGTGGTGATAGCTTACGAAGATGCTGGAAAAGGCCGCAAGGGGAATGAATCCCAGGACCGGAAGATCGATGGCGGACCAGGCAATGCCCCATCCCCTCCGTCTCAATCCCTCCAGGAGACTTATGCCAAGGAGGAGGAGGGCCGAAATCTGGATGAAAAGACCCGGCAGCCTCGGTGTCCCGGCCTTGATCAGGGATGGCAGAAGGACCCCTGTCCATACGATGATGTGGATCAACCGGCGATCATACAATCCCTTATGTTGCTCAGACATTTAAAACATCCTTATCGAGCGTGAGGGGGACTCGTGACCCTCTCCTCAATCGGGCGTGTACAAAACTTTCACCTTCAAGCGGTTGCGCCCCGCCGGGCGTACAAAGGAGAAAAGGCCGCCCGGCATCCCGGACGGCCTTTTCTGATAATTCACCAGGAACGAATCAATAGACGTTCTTGGCAGTTATCTGTGATATGTCGCTTCCCCCATTAGAGGCCTGATATTCAGCTTCCACGCCGTCAGCATCGAGGTCGCCGAATGCACTCGCCGAGAAGGCGGTTGAAGGAGTGCCTGTAGTTGTAACCGTGTAGACATAGTACACCTGGCCTGCAGGCTCAAACCCGAGGGCGGAGAATTCCGTTGCATCGGCCACCCATTGCTGTTTCGTTGCAAGTGGCGTAGCCGAAGGATACCGGGCGATGGTGCCGGCCGCTTCAGGATAGTACGCGTCCTCTTCGGCATTGTAGGCCTCTTGGACGGTCCTGATGGCGCCCAGGTTTGACTTCGCCTCCGAGGTCTTCGCCTTCAGACGGAAGGTCAGGAAGTTCGGTATGGCGATTGCTGCCAGGATGCCGATGATAGCCACAACAATCATCAGCTCGATCAGGGTAAAACCTTTTTTGCTCTTTAAAAGCCTTAACATGGTGGTCACCTCCCCTTGGTTATATGGTTAATAATAAAATATACCGTTTACGTCCGCAATGTCTTGCCGTTGAACCGGACCGTTAGTATACGTTCTTTGCCGTCTCCTGGACAATCTCGCTGTCTTTGGTGATATAGAATTGTGATATTACGCCGTCCCCGTCAAGGTCTCCGTATGCTGAAGCCCTGAAGTTCTGTAAATATGTCTCGGCGTTGTTCTGTCCTACGGAATAGCGAAAGTAGACCTGACCGGTGGGCTCGAAGGCGATGGCGGAGAATTCGGTAACCGAAATGAACCACGATTCCTTCGTTGTGGTCGGGTTACTCGCAGGATACTGGGCTATGGGCCCATAGTAGACGTCACATTCAGTGTGGTATGCCTCCTCGCCAAGCCGTATCGACCCGAGGTTCGATTTCGCCTCTGCCATCTTCGCCTTGAGCCTGAAGGTAAGGAAATTGGGGATGGCAATGGCTGCCAGGATGCCGATGATCGCAACAACAATCATCAACTCGATCAACGTAAAACCCTTTTTTTGGAGCATCATTTTCATTATGATCACCGCCCCTTTCTACAATCGTTATTGAATCTATTTCGTTTGATTTCGTTTGATCCCATGATAGAAGCAATCGATGTGCCACAAGAGAAAATATCATGTAAGTAATTGTAATAAAATATGTTATTGTCTTAATCCTCCCCGGTGGGCACCTCTTCCAGCACCGGGCGACTGACAGATTTTGTCACCTATACCTGTATATGCGGCAAGGCGCAGGGAACGACAGGGCTAACTTTAGGATAATCTATTGAAATTTAATACTTAATTTGATTCCATTGCTGTCATATGACGAATTCTGTTCAGAGTTGACAAATTTTGGCACCTCTTTAAAACACGAGGTTCAGGCCGATATTTATCTGATAGGTTTGGTAGTCGAAGGTATCCGGCGAATCCAGGACATCTTCCTCTGAAATATTCGTATTCCGCTGCCTGTACGAGCCGTTGATGGTGCCCCAGATCCAATCGAGGAACTGATAATCCAAACCCGCCCGGGCTTCGTACATCTCGTCCTTGCGGGGGACATTCTTATAATCGGAATAGGTGTAGGCGAGGTCGATCCATGTCCCCACCTTGTAGGTAAGCTGGTGATCGAGGCCCAGACTTCCCATGCTCGAGTAGTAGAATTCGGCTTCCGTGCCCGAATATTGAAAGGTTGAATCCTCGATCCTTCGTTCCATGGCAAGCGCAAGGGAGGTAAATTCCGAAAACGTCTGTTTCAGATCAACCGCAACCTTCCACGTCTCCGGCATGCGGTCCCCTGTGCCTGATGCATCGTTATATTCCTTCCACTGATACCCCCCCTTGATTGCGCCGGAGAGTTTTGCAGTGGCCTCCCATTCAAGGCCCGTAAGGAGGCTCTGTGTCGTTGAATCCCTCCTCTCCGCCTGGACCGGCTCGCAGTAATCACTGGCAATATACCCGTATTCGAGGAGTATGGCGGTCTTGGTGAATGGCCTGAGGGTTGCCTTGGCAGTGAAGGTCAGTACATCCCGGTTTCTGTCGTCCGCAATTGCGCTGTCCTCATACCGATGCTCGACAAGGTCGGCATTCAGGGCAATGCCGAAACGGTCCCTCATATTCAGCCTCACCCCGACCCGGGCATCCGTCTCCCTGCGATTCTCCGCACGGTCCTCGGTGCTGGGGGGATCGGATGTCTTGCGATAGCGATACCCCCCGTCCACGAAAAGTCCATGGCCGGATTTTCCTAACTGGATATCGAATGCTGAATCCAGGTCGAAAAGGTCCTTGTCGTCCACATCCCTGATGTCATACCGGAATATTTCAAACAGGTAGCTCAACCGGAACCGATAGTTCGTCTTCTGCCAGTCACAACGCACCCCGGGCACATAGGAGCGATAACCGCTGGTCTTCTCATACCCCTTCCGCGCCAGATAGGGATTATCGACGAATCCCTCGGTAACATTAAAAAAGGGGTGAATCTCCAGGGAGCCGAAATGGATGTTGCCGATACCCTCCACGGGCGTGACAAGGAACATACAAAAAAGGAAGAGCATAAGGACGGCCCAAAGAAGCCTGCCAGGATAATCTATCGCCATACCTTTCCTTTTTTTTTTCCAATCCTGTTGCAGAGTAGTCCTCTCCACGTGAAGGAAACCCCCTTTAGTCATTATCGGCGCATCCGTGCATTTTCCATGGGCTAAAGCCTTGCCTGGATACGGTAGCGGATTCGTTCCTGTGATTTCGGGGCGATGGAGATCTCAAACCGGAGCGCATGGGCCGCCTCCTTTTTCCACTGATGAGAGCTTTCCAGTACCTGCCATTCCCCGGGCACGGACTCGATGACCACCACCCATGCAGCCTGGTCCTTTTGGTTGCGAAGGATGATCTCCCAGGCCACTTCGATGAGATTGGGGGCCGGTTTCCTCCAATCCGTCTGATTTCTCTCCACAACAAGGTCGAAGGCATACCCGGTCTGTATACGCACCTTTTCATCCTCAGGGGTATGGGGGATCCTGTCTTCACCCAGGAACTGGATCATGCCCTTTGAGTCGGCGGTATAGACCCTGACGATGCCCTCGGGCAGCGGAAGGCCCAGGTGAAATGTCTTTCTGTTTTCAAATTCCAGAAAAACGCCGACCCTCTGGGGCCTTTCCTCATCCCGTGATTTGTAACGGTAGAACTGCTCACCGCCGTAGTATCGGGGCTCCTTCTTCACCGGTATTCGCTCTGTGGAAAAAAGACGTATCTGCTTTTCCTGATTCCCCTTGATGTCCAGCGTTTCCGGGACATCGTACAGATGGTACTCGAACACCTCCTCCTCCGATATCCCTCGCGTCATCAACGCGGCGTCTCCTGCCTCCCGCATCCGGATAAGCCGCGGTTTTTCGGTCTCGACCCTGCCGACCTTCCCGGCCATGAGTTGGAGATGCGTGTTGTTGAAGGGCTCTCCCGTCTTGTTGACGATGGTGACCAACCCCTGGAGGTCTCCCCTGGTCTGTTCCGCATTGAGCACAAGCACATAATCCGCATTCCAGTCGATATTCTCCGTGAGATAGCTCACCGCAACGGATTGCCTTCCACCTTGAGAGGCAGCAATCTTCCATGTCAATGAGGGCTCATTTCCGAGGTCCACGGGAAGTTCCGGCAGTACGACCCTCCCGGGATGCCCGATATGAATCTCATCCCCGATCCTGAAGACAGGCCCCTGCGTGGTGCTCACCAATTCCGCCTTGAGCGCGCCCTTTTTGCCCGAAAAATCATCCTTGTCCACAAGTCTGACCGTCTTGCCCACATACCTCTCCATAAGGGCCTGAGGGGTAACAGGGTTATATTCATAATTCTGCTCCGCAACATCCAGGGTCCCGGCGCTGCCCATGGATTTCACCCGTACCGAGGCAGGGATGATATGGGGCGACACATCCCGGAACCGCAGTTCCGCCTTCCCGCCGGGAAGGGTTATCTCCCGTATGTCCTGGACCAGGGCAAAATTATCGTTGTAGATGGTTATCCTTATGTCCCTTCGGTCCGCTTCCGTGGTTTCAAGGGAAGGGGTGCCCTTGATCTCCAGCGATGTTTCACCGGCACCGGTGATCCCCTGCACGATCCCCTTCTCTCCAGCCATCGGCATGACCTGGGCGGTGCACTCATGAAGGCCCCAACAAATAACAGTGATAATGAAAAGCGCAAAAACCAGGGTATAATACGGCCTCTTATTCATCTTTGTCCCCCTCCATCAATTTAAATGATCGATTCTTCCAATGGTATCAATCCGTTCAGCCATGCCAAGCCTCGGGCAGGCAGCGAAGCTCTCCGGCCCTCAGCTTCAGTACATTGAAACGGTCATGAAGGTTGGTTCTCTGAGTGCGCTCTATTCAGCCCATAGTCGAATGCCACATCAGGTTCCCAATACCAAGGGCGTTCCTCTTTGGCAACAGCAGCCCACCGAACGAATCCCCAATAATTCACACTGTTATATATCCCATTTGACATGCCGAATGCAATTGCCGTAAAGTACCCGGTATGATCGATCTTCACTGCCACATCTTGCCGGGGCTGGATGACGGCTCCCAAAATATCGAAGAATCAATAATGATGTCCCGCATCGCTTATCAAGACGGCATTAGAACCATCGTGGCTACTCCCCATACCATGAATGGAATGTTTGTCAACGATCGAGAGATCATCCTGGCAGAGGTGGAACGATTGAACAATTGCCTTGCAGGAGAAAGGCTGGATCTGCGCATTCTTCCAGGGGCCGATGTACATGTAAATTACAATATACCCGATCTGATCAGGGAGGGAAAGGCGACGACCGTGAATGACAACGGGAGATACATCCTCCTTGAATTCCCTCATCAACTCGTTCCCCCGGGAATACCCGAGCTCGTATTTCAGCTCAAACTTCAGGGAATCACCCCCATTTTCACCCATCCCGAACGAAACACTGCAATTCAAGGAGATTTGAATATCATTCTGCGATTAATTGAGCAGGGAGCCCTGACTCAAATCACTGCAGATAGTCTGACCGGTGAATTCGGTGCCATGGCTTATAAAACCGCTGTTAAAATGCTCAAACATAATCTCGCTCATATTATTGCTTCGGATGCACATTCCGCTAAAATACGCGTACCGATGCTTTCACATGCAATGCATGAGGCATCTAAGATGACCGGGGAAAATGGAGCGGAGGCTATGGTCACGACAATCCCGCAGGCGATCATTGACGGGAAGGTCATTAATGACCTTCTTGATCCAATCAGGCCCAAAAAATCCCTTTTAAAAAAATTGCTTGGATGATGGGGATTGAAATCCTTTTTGTAAGGCCATGGAAAAGCGGTCCATGCGTTGATAAGGATTAATAATGTATATCAGGCCATAAATAAAGAGATTTCCAATTTTTCCATGATCTTATATATGGGTTTTTCCTTATGTTTAATAATGGTCAGAGCGGCATCCGCCATTTGGCATACCTCTTTAACCTTTGCTTGAGAAAGATCGGTTTTTTTCAATCTAAAAGGCAATTGCTGCAGAAATGATTGATCGGATTCAAGTCTCATGGAAGCAATCAAAGGGATGATCTCAGAAAGTTGATTATATAAAATATCGCCGTTTTCAAAATCAAAAGGAAAACTCCCAAAGGACACGATCACTTCCTGTCCGATCCGTTGCATCTCATTTTCGACAATTCCGGCATTTGCTCCTTGCCATGTCTTATTAAAAATCATCATCGCAATCTTCAGATCCAGGCCAATGGATTCTAAATCTTCTTCCTTCTCCGGTTTTCCGGAAGGGGGCATTCTCTCCTTTAAATCCTGTCTCAAGGCCTGGAAAAATCGGGTGAGAAAACGCTCTATATTCATTGAATTCAAAAGCGTCTCATTCAAAGGAAGCAATTCATTCACCACCTGAAAAAATTTGTGTTTCTGGCTTGATCTTACATTAAGATAACCCAGGAAATACCCAAAAGAAATGACAGGATCGAAATGGATCAGGCATTGCATGATCCGGTGAGGAAAACCTTCTTTATTTACCTTTTCAAGGCTAAAGAGAAGAATGGGTACTATTGATTCGGCATCCTGCCCCTGAATGGTTTCCATTGCGGCTTGCGCATTATCTTTGTTGTCCGATGAAAGAAATTGAGCCATGGTCGCCTTGCTTGAAGATGACAGCCGCTTTTTTGTTTCTCTCTTTAATGACTCTCTTGATCGTATAAGGGCAAAGAGTCCATCAAGCCAAGGGAAAAGATCCAATTTACGTTCTTTCCATTGAGATTCCAAATCGTTAAAATCCAATTCGATTTTCATAAGAGCCCTTTGATGAGATTATTATTCATAGACGATCTGAATATGATAAAAATAAAAAAAATGGCGCGCGCCGCCCTTTTAGCGATCATGAATTACCATAGATTCGCCATATTTTTTATTGAAAATCGACAACTATGATTGACGACCCAAGAAAATTTCCTGGTCCGTAGTATAACAAAAACAACCGCTGATTTAAAAAATCTTGAAAAATTGCTCGTAAAAATGTCAGAATCAGTGCTCGATTTCCCTTGGAAATCAACGGCCAAAATGGTCTGGGATACGCACTTGACAAGGATTGCGACTTAATATATAAGAAAAGCGGCCCTTTTACAAGGGTTCAGCATCGGAATATATTTAGCATTTACTGCATATCGTCAATAAATCCACTTTCCCTTAAGTCTGAAAATATAGCAAATCAAAATATCGGCTTGACATTTACCTTATAATGACATATTCTAACAGTTCGAATTAGTATTCACGAAACCATGAAAAGTGATGCACCGAGTCACGGAGAGGAGCATAGGAACGAATTCTCTCATTAAACTGCCCCGCCGCAAGCAGCGGAGCATTAAATCAAATTTTTTCGGGTCGCTCCAAGGGGCGGGAATTAAACGCGCAGAGATTAAATGTGCATCACATTTTTGTGAATTATCCATAATTTTAAAAAACTTTGGCCTTCAAGAAGAAAGAGTCAATGTATGAAGACAATAATATTTGTTGGATTTATTTTATTAGGATTTATCCCAATCATTATTATTTTAAATCTTTTTCTTTACAAGCTCTATCATAATTTTGCCGAAAAATCATTCGAAAATAACAATTGTATCGTTCTTACAAATGAGAAAATATGTGATGTTCTTGAAAATTGCAGTCCTTCGAAATCAATTATGATTTTTAAGTCTGCAATTTGTGACAATTGTGAAGTTGAAGGTTTGAGATATTACACAAAGTATCCGTTTGGGTCCAATATTGTTACGGCTCATGATAATCATAGAAGAGCGATTATTGCCTTTAACATTGGGCAGATGCTTTCAAAAGGAAAATTAGATCATGATGATATGAATTTATGTGCCGATATTCTCATCTGTTTAACGAATTATACAAAAGAGACTTACTACACGCAGCTTTTTGCATGGCAAAGCTTAGTTAATTTGTTTTATTTTCAAAAAGAGGCATTACTTGATCGTATCACCATTGATTATATAAAAGCCAGTATTACAAGAAATTTTCAGACAGGTATCGGGCCTATTAAATTTATTTTTGATATCAAAGCCCATAAAAGTATGAAAAAGAATTCAGAGGACTTTATCAAGGAAATAATACTGTTTGCTATAAGACATGCAGCGATGCCTCTGCGTGCGCTTTTGGTGTTCAAATTGAATAAAAGTCCTCATTTTGACCAGACTCAAAAGACCGAATATATGAAAAATTTGCCCAAGAATCGCGAATTTGAAAGGTTTTTAATGCAGATGAAGGTTCTATCCTTTGGTTTCGCTCGGGAGGAATTAGAGGAAGGGATAAAAAATCTTGGTTTGCAGCCGCCCCCATATTCCAGTAAAACGACTGAAGGGGAGATCGTCCAACTTTTACTCAAAGATTTCATTGAAGAGATCTACGTGCCTGTATCCTATTTGATGCACAATTATGATCGCTGGGATATACCGAGGCATCAGTCGGGAGATTTCTTATGGTATTAGAAGGATGAAGACGAACCATCTGATCGTTTATGTATTACAAACCCCGGCGTGACAGAGCAACGTAAGGAGGAATTGAGCTGTGAGATGTATGACGGGATTATTCCGAATGAGAAGCGGCCCGGTAGAGTTCGATCGCTGATTTTTTAAGATCCGCCTCAGCGGCCTTTTCATCAAAGCCCACTCTTCCTACCTGGCCTTCCAGCCAGTTCTGAACCCTTTCCCTGGCGAGAACGGCCAAATCGACCTCTGCCTCCCGAGTCACCTTTTCGGCCCCGAATGAAAGCACGGTGACCCTGTTATTCTTAACCTCCAGGAATCCGCCGGCAACAACGACCCAATGGGCCTCTCCATCCTTTTCATATCGAAGGGGTGCAATAGGCAAGCGGACCAACATAGCGGCATGGTCAGCCAGAATACCGATATATTTCTCTTTGGTCAGTTCGCCTTCCTCCTGCTCACCTTCCAGGTCCCTGACCACCACAATGTCTATTTCATCATCCTTCAATACACACTTTTCAGGAGTGAGCACTTCGAGGGATATTTTTCCCTTCCCTTTTTTCAGCTTAGCCATAGAATCGCTTTCCCTGCCTATGATTTCTTGGACTTGATCTTTTCGGCTTGTTTCAATGCCTCATCAATCGTTCCCACCATATAGAATGCCTGTTCGGGAACATCATCATACTTACCGTCAGCAATCGCTTCAAACCCGTTCAATGTCTCTTCAAGTGAGACATATCTGCCATGGATGCCGGTGAAGGTCTCAGCCACAAAGAAGGGCTGCGTTAAAAACTTTTCCAGTCTTCGTGCCCTGGTTACAACAATTCGATCCTCTTCGGAGAGTTCCTCCAATCCCAGAATGGCGATCAGGTCCTGAAGGTCTCGATATCGTTCAAGATATGCCTTAACCTTTCTGGCCACTTCACAATGTCTGTCTCCAACGATCCATGGCTCCAATATCTGTGAACCGGATAACAGCGGATCAACTGCAGGGTATAGACCCAATTCCGCTACCTTTCTTGATAGAACCACCATGGCATCAAGATGGGAAAACACGGAGGCAGGTCCTGGATCGGCCAGGTCGTCGGCAGGCACATAGACCGCCTGCACGGACGTAATGGCACCCGATGCCACTGACGCAATTCTCTCCTGAAGCATTCCCATCTCCGTAGATAGGGTGGGCTGATAACCAACCTCTGAAGGCACCCTGGCCCTTAACAGGGAAACCTCAAGGCCGGCTTGAACATATCGATAGACATTATCCAGGAACAACAAGACATCCTGGTGCTGTTCATCTCTGAAATATTCGGCCATGGTCAAGGCAGTAAAAGGGACCCTGAATCGACACCCCGGGGGCTCGTTCATCTGGCCGTAGACCAGGATGGCCCTTTCCAGAACCTTTGACTCCTGCATTTCCAACCACAGGTCATTTCCCTCACGGGTTCGCTCCCCGACCCCCCCAAAAACGGATACCCCTTCATGCTCGATACCCACATTACGGATGAGCTCCATGATAATAACCGTTTTTCCGACGCCCGCGCCGCCAAAGAGACCTACTTTACCACCGCGCGGAAAGGGGGTGATCAGATCAATGACCTTGATCCCCGTTTCGAAGACCTGTGGAAATGTCTCAAGCTTTGCATAAGGAATGGGAGGCTTATAGATGGGGACATAATCACAATTCTCTACCGGCCCTCTTTCATCAATCGTCTCCCCCATTATATTGAACATTCTCCCCAATATATTCTTTCCCACCGGCACACTGATCGGCTTTCCGGTATCGAATATCTTCGTGCCCCGCCGAAGCCCGTCCGTGATATCCAGGGCAATGGTTCGCACGTTACCCTCGCCCAGAATCTGCAGCACCTCGATCGGCAAGCCGTTTTCAGGATCCTCGGCCCGGAGCAGGTTACCGATATTGGGCAGGTTGTCTTTGAAGTATACGTCCACCACCGGCCCTAAAACCTGAAAAACCTCGCCCATGGCTTTATGTGTGGTCACATTATTTTGTCCTAAATTATTCATATTCAGATTTCCTCGTTAGAATGCTGTTTGTGATACAGACTCTTGCTCGATTACTCTGGCTGCGCTAAGAATGCCTAATAAATCCAGGGTGATTAAGTCCCTTCTCATTCGATTATATTGGATACCCATTTCATGTAACTTTTCTGCGGCCCGGTCCGAGGCATCTTCCATGGCCATCATCCGTGCGCCCTGCTCACTGGCATATGATTCCAATAGCAGATCAAAGATCTGTATCTTGAAATACATGGGGATCAATTCCTTCAAAATGGTGAGGGAATCCGGTTCGTAGATCCATTTGATGCGTGCGGTTTTATCCTTTGTGGTCTGCTCTTCAAGACCGAAACTGAACGGCAGCAGCTTGATCACCTTGGGTTCACGTTTGGCGGGTCCATGAAACTTTGTATAGGCACAGTATATCTCATCGATATTCTTGTGCAGAAAGAGATCGGTCATATTCATGATCAGAGACAAGGCATCCGATATGGAAACACCTTGCTCCGACCAGGGTTCGATATTTAATATCGGAAACGGCGTATTTTTTTTAAAAAAACGCTCACCTCTGAGCCCTTTGATCCAAACACCAACCTCGGCATTCTTATTCTTTCTCAAAATAGTATCCAAAAAAATCTGAGTCGTTTTGCCTATCCGGCCATTATAATTGCCGCACATACCAATATCCGAAGCAATGACGAAAACGATAATCCTGTTTTGTTTACGCTTTTTAATTAATAGAGGTGATATTTCGGTCATTACCTCTTCGGAAAACATATCCTTCTCAGAAAAAAGCGCGATCTCGGATTGGATTAAGGCGATTTCCCTCATTCTTTCAGCGAACATGCTCAGCGTGGCCGCCTTAAAACGCGTCCTGGCCAGCTTTGCCGCCGCCACAGTGGACATGGTCTCAGTGGTGCCTTTGATATTCTCAACACTTCTCATTCTGTTCTTTAAATCAATCAACTTCTGTGACATAATTGATACCCGCTTTAGACAAATTGCTTTTTGAACTCAGCAATGATTTCCCTTAAGCCTGAATTGATCTCCGGGGTCAAATCCTTCTTTTCCTGAATCATGTCCATGATATTCTGATAATTCTGATGAGCAAAAGCCACCAACCCCTTCTCGAACTCCCCGACCCGTTTTACAGGAATATCATCCATCAGGCTGTTGACCACCGCGTAAAGCACCAAGGCCTCCTCTGCCAACGGCATAGGCGCATACTGAATCTGTTTTAATAATTCACGCCCCCTTTCCCCTCTGGCAAGCTGGGCCTTTGTGGCCTCATCCACCTCTGCACCAAATTTTACAAAGGCCTGCATCTCATGATATTGAGCAAGGTCTATTCTCAACCTTCCGGCGATCTTTTTGATGATCTTGGTTTGCGCTGCACCACCGACCCTAGATACCGACAAACCGACATTAATGGCCGGCCGAAAGCCCGTATTAAACAAACCGGATTCGAGATATATCTGGCCATCCGTAATCGATATTACATTGGTCGAGATATATGAGGTGACATCCCCGCCCAGTGTCTCGATGATCGGTATGGCGGTCAACGACCCCCCGCCTTTTTCCTTACTCAGTTTGGCGGCCCTTTCCAACAATCTTGAATGCACATAAAAAATATCACCCGGATAGGCCTCCCTGCCGATAGGTCTCTTCAAGAGAGCCGACATCTCCCTGTAAGCCACCGCATGTTTGGAAAGATCGTCGAAAATAACCAACGCATCCCCGCCCTGCTCCATGAACTCCTCACCGATGGCGCAGGCAGTATAAGGCGCCAGGTATTTAAAGGCGGTCTGCTCATTGGCTAGCGCAGCGACAATAATCGTATGGTCCAATGCCCCCTCTCTTCGCAAGACCTCCACGACCTTGGCCACGGCTGCGGCCTTCTGACCGATGGCCGCATAGACACATATCAGATTGTTGCCCTTCTGATTTATTATGGTATCTATGGCCAGGGTGGTCTTTCCGATCTTCCTGTCGCCGATAATCAATTCCCTCTGGCCGCGCCCTATGGGGATCATTGCGTCTATCGCCTTTATCCCGGTCTGTACCGGTTCCTTTACAGGCTGGCGCGTCACCACACGGGGAGCGATCCTTTCCACTAATCGATAGCTCGTGGTGAGGATCTTGCCTTTACCATCGATGGGCTGACCGACAGCGTTCACTATCCTGCCGATCATTCCCTTCCCAACAGGAATCTCCAACTGATGGCCGGTACAAACAACCTTGGTTCCTTCCTTAATATCTTCTTCAGCTCCTAGTAAAATACAACCTACTGCATCCTGCTCCAAACTAAAGGCCAAACCGTAAACGCTTCCGGCAAATTCAACCACTTCCATAGAACCCACGTTCTCAAGGCCCGCGACCCTGGCGATTCCGTCGCCGACCTGGAGGACAATCCCCTCCTGGCGCATGTCCTCAATCTTAAAGGTCGGTTTCGTGGCTTCTATAATCCGCCGTAGTTCCTTGGTAATGTCCTCTGTTTTCAATTGTTGGACATCGCCCTTCAATTCCATAAACTTTCTGTCTAATTCACTTACAAAACTCTGCTTGACATCAAGACTGATCTTCTTGTTTCTGTCAAGAAACAGCATTGGGCTTTCCTGTTTAGCGTCCGTAAATACCTTGATCTGTATTTTCTTTCCCGCAATCTTGGAAAGCTCTTGCTCCAAATTCTCCACAAAATCGGATCTATAAACAGTCGGGCTCAACAAAACCAAAGGTTGACTGGCGTTATTTAAAGCCTCCTTTAAACCTTCCTGTTTAGCTTCCATCTGTTTAACATTCTCCATAATCCTTAGCCTTCCATCATAAGTTTCTTATTATTCAGCAGCCATATTCGACATCCCTCAGCTATTCCCCATATTCCCACTCTAAAATGATAATGACTCTCCTCTACAAACGCCACATACTGGATTCATACGAATCAATTCTCGTAAAAATCCTCAAGGCCGATTTCATCTGTACCCGATGAAAAATAGCTGCAGAATAATTATGACAAACTCCATATTGATTAAATCGTACGATATTTACTGCAAAACATAAATTGGCTTTAAGGTATAACCCTGATAGATCCAATAACGGTTATTTTGAATCCGGCTCTTGTTATAGGCTACAACTCTGTATTCCTCTATTCCATCATAGGCTACAGCCGAAACACAAAAAACCCCCAGGAGCGGCACCCTGATCAAATGATCAGAATCAATGCGACAACCAGGCAATAAAGACATAATGCCTCAATGATGGCCATACCGATCAACATGGTCATAAAAAGCTTTCCCTGGATCTCGGGCTGTCTTGACATACCTTCCAATGAGGCCATTCCGAACTTGGCAATCCCCAGGGAGGCGCCGAATGCACCCCAACCGAGCAATATGGCTGCAGCTACTGCCTTTAAAGCCTCAACCCAGGCGACTTCGCCACCCTTTGTTGTTACGATAGCTGCGGATTCTTCCGCCCATAATGCCAAGGGAGATGACAAAGCCAGTAGAATCGTATTGACAAATACAAAATAAATGGTTTTTTTGGACCGTATAACCCTTATAACCCTGTTCTTTGTGGAATTGTATAATGATGCAATAGACATTGAGACCCTCCTTTTAATGATTAAAATAATGGAATGTTGCATTGGTTATAAAAGGTTAACCTTGCTTAGGATGCCTGCCGTAGACTGTCCAATATGACCTTCTCTACAAGTTCCTTATGACCGTCCTTCTTCGCCAGATCCGGAAGCGCCCTGTAAGCGGCTGAACTGACCAGATCGATCAATTTCAGATTCGTCTCCTGGAGCAGTTCCTCCCTCTCCCTGGCGATTTCAGCACGGGCGTTTTCTATGATCTTGTCGGCCTCTTCCTTGGCCTTTGCGATGATATCATTTTTCATCTTTTCCGTTTGGTTCAAAATCTTCTGTGCATCTACCCTGCTTTGAGCAAGAATCTCATCCCGATCCCTCAATGCCTTCTCTTGTTCCTCTTTGGCGATTGCACGTTGCCGTAACCCCTCCTCGATCTTTTCCTTTCTTGCATCCAATATCTCCATTATGGGTTTGAAGAAGAATTTTTTCATAAGAAAAAGAAGGATAAAGAAATTGACAACTAAAAATATTGTTTTTGTAAAGTCAAAGCCTATCATCAGTTCACCCCGAGTAAAAAGTTTTTTTAACGGAAACTATTTTGTAAACAATATTGCCTTTATCTATTAATGTACGCCTAATTCTTCCTTGAAATAAAACAGACTCAGCATAACAAAGACCAAGGTCTGTATAATCGCGAAAAGGACATCCATGCAGAAGATCATAAATGGAATAAACAAGGGAACTACAAAATAATATCTCTTGATTGCAACGTCAGTAACCATCGAAAGCACACTATGCTCGCCAAATATATTACCAAAAAGTCGCAGTGAAAGTGAAAGAAGTCTTGCTCCATTATCAACAAGATGCAGCGCAATGAGGAACAAAACAATTATTTTTACAGGAGCCTGTTTTAAGATCCCGAAGGCTATGTTTAATAATTTTGATATAGGCATCCAAACAGCGGATAAAATCTTTTTATGAAAAGTTAAAGCCCTATTCAAATACCGTAAAATAAAGAAAACAATCAAAATAAGTGAATACATACTGACGATATTAACGATTACGGTATGCTTGAAGGGTATAAAAAGAATGAACATGATGCCGATACACATAAGCAATGTGCCAATGCCGTAAAAAATCGAATATTTGACGAATGAAGCGTCCTCCCCGTCTTCCAATCCCGAGATCCTCAGGAAAAAGCCGACCATGGACTCCGCAAGACACTGAATTCCCCCTGGAACATCATCTCTCTGTAGCCTTGATCGTATCCAAAAACCGAATGCCAGCAATAAAACGGTCGCCGCCACACAATAGACAGCCATCAGTTGAAATGGCAAGGATAATAATACGGCAATATTATCGATCAAATAGAGAATCAAGAATGGAATCACGAAGAGCTTCCACATGAAGGAACCTTTTTTGGACTGCGTCCTTGAGCCTTGCCCCTCATGCCTAAAAACCTCTTCCTCATCCGAGGCCTCTTTTTTCCCAAGCCCTGGGATTGGGTCCAGCCATAATTTGGCCGCCTTTTTGGGTCCATTTAATTTTATATTGTAATACTGTAAGCCGATGACAACGATCAAGGCCAATGCAAAGGTGTTGCTCCAATCACTGGTTGGCGGATGTGCATGAGGAATTATGAGAAAAAAATTGGAGATTAAGATAAATAGAACAAAGGTACCCAGAAACGGAAGTAAGTGAGCCAGCTTTTCCTGCCCCAGCTCCGTCCTTATAATGTTGTCCAGGGATTCTACCAGAACCTCGGCAATATTTTGAACTGAGCCGGGCGCGCCATCCTTTTGCCTGTTTTTGATCGCTAAATACGAAAAGATGAGAAGAATTGCCGATGTAATTGAACAATAGATTATTTCATAGATCCACGTTAAACCAAAATGAACATGCATTGCTTACTTCTATACCCTTTCTTTTATGCCGCTTGCGAGCCTTGTATGCGATTTTTGGTAAACGATTTTTATTCATATCGCCTTGAAATTCTCTCTTAAAAAACGATTGTAATGATATCAATAATACCGTTTTTTGTCAACACCCAAATGAACCAATTCCAAAACATAATCACGTCATTCCTTTTCCCCTCATCGCATACATTTGAGGAGGATTGATCATTCCATAGGATTTCAATACCTATTTTTATATAATATTAAATTCCAACTGCCCGGCGTCCTCACAGCGATTTGTACCGTCACCGGTGCCAAGGCATCATCCCTATCAGCGGCCCCTTCCCCTCACGCAGGGGGCTTTCTGACAGGTCGCAGCATGCGACTATCATCCCGGATTCCTTTGCATGAGCGATCCCTGCACGGCCTCTCCCCATGAATATCCGTTTCGTGCAGGTCCTCACGTTGTCAAGCCCTGCACTCCGTTCTCATACGTCCATCACCTCTTACGATCATTTACCAATCGACCATTACGAACCAGCGCCTTTTCCCGCACACCAGCTCAACCGCTTTCCTCTGGTGCGCAGGTCTTATGCGTAAAACATTCTTATGTAAGAATTCGTACGCCTCTTCCGGAAACCTTGGATTCGCCGATCGTATACGATATTTTGCATCCGCACAGATCCCCGTCGCTGGACTACTTCGAATTTGCCCTTTTGGCCTGATATCCGACCTGTCCAAAAAAATGACGCCTAAAGGAACGGTCGGGACCATCCATACCTTCAGGGACGGGAAATCTGAACCACGCACCATTTTATCCCCTTCGATATAATTTTTATTATTTTAAAAGGTAGCATGATTGCTACCTTTTTTCAGACTCTAAAAAGCACGCCTGCGACTTGCACCCTGCAGTGAAAATTTCATATCATTGTAACCATATGTTTTTTAACGTATTTTTAGCTTTGTAGAGATTATTGTTATAGGCATGCATATTGCTCCCCATAAGTGCAGCACTACAGAAATATCCTAATCCCATAATGGCCTTATCCACCAAATAAAGATGAAGGAGGGGGGAGAATATCGAATAGAAAAGTCGATGATCTCATAATTCAATCCATCAATTATATATCACTATTCTACGGTTTTCTTACGGCCCTTTCATGCCGAGCCTCAGCACACGCGAAGACGTTGTATTAGGGCTCATTGAATTCGTAGTTTTTATCCTTTGAATTTGTCGATCCTGTTATCATCGGCCGGAAAATAGTGTTCCAAATAGAGGGAATCAAAAGTCACTATTAAAACCTTACTATATTTAAACAGAGGTCACGCAAATGTACAGAGATAAAGATTCAACCAATAAGGCTATATTCTATACCAGGGCTGTTAACAGCCCGAAGGATACGTGGTCGATCGATACCCAGATCAAAAGGGCGCAATCGTACGCGAAATCCACGGGTTTAAATCTGCAGGAAATATTCGTCGATGAGACGCAGGTCCCCATATACTATATAATAAAGGATAGGGCCTCCGTATCATCTCAAAAATCCTTCCAGCCCAAGAGGCTTCTTATGCCCGATTTAGTTCCGGTTTATCAAGAGGCTATGACACAACTCATTGAAATGACAGCTTTTCAGAGGATGCTCGCGTACATTCGTTCGAATCCGGTCAATGTACTTCTGATTTCAAAGCTTGAGATCTTGTTCGCAAACATGAAGGATGCATTCAGCTTCGTTGACAATGAGCTAAATCCCCGGCGAATCGCCCTTAAGACCCTTGGTGAGATTAATTGATCGTCGTTGGAAGTAAATCAGAAATATAAATTCGGGATTGAAATATTCCCCTGCTTGAGGACAACGGGGTATTTAGAAAAGACAAGAATGTTCACCGGTATTTCGTATTATTATAAGGTTATTAATCTCCCTCAACCAGGATAAATCAATATGCAAATGACGAAGAATACGAGTAAAACCAAGGGAATTGTTGTCTGCAATACAACATTATGCTTAAATTGTGGTAATTGTATTGTTGCATGCAAAAGGAGGCATAAAAATATTTCACGTCATAGAAGAGAGGGCGCGACTTTAATCGGCATAAGTTTATTTCCTGATTTATGCAGTCTATGTCAAGATGCCAAATGCATAGAAGCCTGCAATCGCAACGGGCTGGAAAGAGATGAGAATGGGTATATCATTGTTACGGACAAATGCGTAGGATGCGGTTCCTGCGCCAGGGCTTGCCCTTATAACGCCATACTGCTTTTTTCCGAGCCAGAGGGAATAGGTTCTTTTTTGGGAGACTTTGTTTCTTATATCAAAAGCTTTGTGAAAAAAAATGGATGAGATACTATGACGGAAGCCAAAATAATGCAAAAAGTGATAGTCATTTGTGATTTATCAAATTGCTTAAATTGTGGTAACTGTATTATTGCCTGTGAACGCAGGCATAAAGATATTTCACGACATTCCCGGGTCTTTTCTACAATTATCGGGATCAGTCTATTGCCGAGTCTATGTATGGTATGTAACGATCCTAAATGCATAGAAGCTTGTAATCATGATGGAATGACAAGAGATGAACATGGTCACATCGTTGTTACGGATAATTGTATTGGTTGCGGCTTGTGTATGAGAGTTTGTCCGTATAACGCGATACTATTATTCTCAGGGGAAATCAGAAGAAGTTCATTTATGGATAAGCTCATTGATTTAATACGCCCAAACGGAAATAACATTGAGGATAATAATGGGAAAAAATCCAAGGCCATTGATTTGGAATCCGTAGAAGACATTATTGACCGACATGGAAATGGAGCTGGCTCTTTGCTGAACATCCTCAATGATATTCAAGACCATTATGGTTATTTATCCCAGGAGGTATTGAGATATGTTTCAAGAACACGTGAAATACCTCTGACACAGATTTTCCATGTCGTTACGTTTAATCGAGGATTCAATCTCATTCAAAATCAGCGATGGGAAACCGAGGGATCAAATGGAACAACCTGGCATATAGGCGGCGCCCAAAAGATAACAGAGATGTCAAATTTCGACAACGATGGTTTTCACCTGAGGATAAATGACAAGAAATGTGTATCGTGCGGTCTCTGCGTAAAGGCATGTGAAGAAGTAAGCGGAGCTTGTGCATTACGTTTCTCCAGACAGGTTATTTACGGAGAGGTTAAGAAGCCGTTTTTGGAATTCCCTGAGGCCTGTACCGGCTGCGGTGAGTGCGCCAAGGTATGTCCTACAAAGGCAATCACCATTGACTATGAAGTTGAAAAAATGCGATCCAAGCAGAAGGTAGTAAAATGTGACGGCTGCGCTGGATACGATGACAGGGCTTGTGTCGTTAACTGTCCAACTGGGGCACTAAAGGCAATACCGTTGGATGAATATCTTTCTCAACATAAGATATCCTACAATATAGAATTAAGAGATATGCTTAAGCAGTCACTCAAGGAAAAAGGCGAGGCTATTTCTCCTTTATAACAGCACAATAATGCAGTAAGTAGTCTTTTCTATGACCTATTATCATTGCAATTCGTTACTTTTTGATATCGCTAACTAGTATGGCTAAAGAATAAAAATAAGGATAAACATCCTCTTTTTATATATGATCGATTCTATTCATTTATATTCATATAAGATCCACCTCAAAGTCAGTTTAAAAAATCTATTAGAGAATATCGATTCTCAAATGTAATAGACTGTTTGTACAGAACTTTTTATTTTTTTGATCGTACATTCGTATTGGGCAGGTTATAGCTTTTGATGATTGTTTATAGTAATTAAATTCATATAGATAATGAGATAAACAATATGATGGAGTATAAGGTGATATTATGGACAAATTAATCGTTATCCTCTTATTTGAGGATGATCCTACTCATGCCGGCTTGATAAGAAAGGTATTGCATTCCTATAACAGATCAATCGTTGTAGAGCAGGCATCGACTGCAGATGAATTTTACGACTTATTAAAAAAGGAACCAAAATACGATTTAATCATATGTGACTATGATCTTCCAAGGAATATAGGGTTGAAGATGTTGAAGAGAACAAGAAGAGAGTTCATGTTTAAAAGGCCTATAATCGCACTGGTCGGTATGCGGTATAAGAAATTTGCAGAAGAATTGATTGCATTCGGGGCTACACGCTATCTCATTAAGACAGAAAATTTTCATAATTCTCTTCCATTGATTGTCGAGGATTGTCTAAGGGCAGGTCCTGAAATAATGGAACATGTTATTAAGAGGCATGACCAGGATTCGTTGATACGATTCAAGATTGATGGACAGGAAGTTGAGGGAGTCAAAGGGGAAACCATACTGGAAGTGGCCCGCAGGTATAGTATCAAAATACCAACCCTTTGCTATCATCCTTCAGTGAGCACGTATGGGGGGTGCCGGCTTTGCGTCGTTGAGGTGATCAAAAACAAAGGGAAACGACTGGAACCATCATGTGTATTCCCAATATCGGACGGAATCGAGGTCAAGACGGCAAGTGAAAAGGTGCTTAATACGCGAAGGTTGGTTTTGGAGCTTTTGCTGGCTCAATGTCCGAATGCAGAGATTTTAAGGAAAATTGGAGAGGTTCTTGGTTTGCAGAGTTCCCGCTTCCCTTTGAATACAGATGGTAATAAATGTATTTTATGTGGCTTATGTGTCCGAGTATGCCGGGAGGTCGTCGGATTGGGGGCTATAGGCTTTTCTCAGAGATATCTTCATCGCGAGATAACCCCACCGTTCTGGGAGCTGTCCGAAGCCTGTTCCGGATGTGGGGAGTGCGCCAAGATATGTCCAACCGGTGCAATCACCTTGGAATACATTGATGAGAAAATACGAAAAAAACGCGGTGCTGTAGCGGTTAAGTGTGACGGATGTGCGGGGTATGGTAACAAGGCTTGTGTGATCAACTGTCCAACGGGGGCTCTGGATGTTGTTCCGTTAGAGGAGTATGTTTCCAAACACAAGATATCTTTTAATGCAGAACTCGAAGAGCTTATGGAGAATTCAACCGAACAGGAACCTGAGGGAAAATATGAATAAGAATGCCGAGAATCAGCATACAGTCTTTCGTGTGTTTTGGGTTTTGCTAGTCATTATTATTACCTTTTATTTATACCTGCGATACAAGGCATATTTCGCCACGCCAAGCCATTTGAGACATTTTAATCCGGTCACACTTGAGCCTAATCAGCTTCATCAAGTACTCAAGCCGTCAGGGAGTTTGGGACATGGTCTCGGTATTGCGGGGTCGATCTTAATGATTTTATGTGTGATTTTATATATTTTGAGAAAAAAAATTGAAAAGCTGGAGTCCCTGGGACCGCTTTCCTTATGGTTGGAAATACACATCTTTCTCGGCATACTGGGGCCTGTTTTGATCTTCTTTCATTCTGCTCTGAAATTTGGCGGTTTAATAGGTATTGGATTCTGGTTAATGGTAATTGCCGTCATTTCAGGGGTTCTGGGAAGAACATGTTTTGGAAAGTATTTTGGGCGTTTAACCAGGAGATATGAGCTGTTACATAAAATCGACGTCTTTCTCGAAAGGGATTTGAAAGAGGCAAGTCAGAATTCTTCCATCATTAAAAGGACCATGGAGTTGAAATCATCAAACTTCCCAAGCAATCTAGGCATAATAGCCGCTTTGAAGGAATGGGCATATATAAAGAAGGAAAAAAATAATCTGATGGTCTTAATAGAAAAGAAATATGGTAATAAAGGATCAGAAGAGCATGAGACACTTAAAAAATGGGCTACCGAAGTTATTAGTAGGTTGGATGAAATAAGTGCTGTTTCTGCCTTAAACCTTCATTTATCCATAATAAATAAATGGCTCTTGATCCACGAAGTATGTAGTTATTTATTGTTTATTTTCCTTTTTATCCATGTTTTTGTAACTGCATATTGGGGATATACGTGGTTATTATAGGCCTTTTTTGCTCAATGTAGGCCATAAATTGAATACAAAAAGGATGTAATTAAAAATTTGATTCAAAACTAATGCCTTTCATTCATCTAATGTGAGCGAGGTATACCTTAAATGAAAAAATATTCTTTATCCCTGCTATTATTACTCATAGTTGTTTTTTTTCTCCTTTATGCCTGTTTTCACGTAAAATGGTCAGAGATGCTTTCCCCCGGAGACCTTTCCTTGGCACATGCGGATATGGATTTGTCAGAGGACTGCCAGGCGTGCCATACGAAGGGTAAACAGATCGATAACGGAAAATGTCTGGACTGCCATGCGGAGATACAAGACAAAATGGATTTAAATCAGGGTCTCCATAGCCAGGCGTCAAGTGAATGTTTAGATTGTCATTCAGAGCATCATGGAAAGGAAACCAACATTGCTTATTTCGATGAAGATAACTTTGATCATGCCAAGACAGGGTGGTCACTGGAAGGAAGGCACACGTTGTTGAAATGTGAAGCCTGCCATATGAAAGACTCCTTCTTGCTTGACAAGGCAGATTGCATTCATTGTCATAAGGATTTTCACGAAGGCGAGTATGGCACTGATTGTGCTGAATGCCACGATCAGGATTCATTCAGAATGGAATAGAATGAAGGTCTTACTCCCCCTTATTGATCAGGCTGCTGATAGCCCTCATCCTCTTCGAAATTTATCAATTCCTTTTTATACTGTAACTCCTTTTCAATAACATAATTTTTCAAGGCCTCTATGATCACATCCTTTATTGGTATAGCATCCTTCTCTGCAATAAGCTTAAGCTGTTTATAAATATTGTCATCAAGATTATTGATTTGAATCTTCATAGTGATACCCTCACATTTGATGTTTTTGGCGTGACGTATTTATTATTTCTAATCATCACAGGAATGTCCTCATCGAATCCGGCACCAACATAAAAAAACTTCGGTCTTTCTTTGAAAAGCAAATCAACATATATTTCAATTCACTACTGTCCGGTTAAAAATAAAGCAATTTGCCCAAGGACGCTAATATCAAGGGTTTTGAGATGTTTGACATTTTATCGATTTCAAATTGTTTTAACATTTCGCTATCAATAAAATCAATCTGTTACGATCTTAAAAATTGCATTTTTGAGAACAACCGGACAGTAGTGATTTCAATTAATTATTTAAAGCATTGCATATCAATCGGTACTTAGTATACATGTAATGTTTCAGACAAATCAAGTCCGAAAAAAACAATCCGAAAAAAACAATGGCGTATATTTCAGCATTACGGGAAGGGCCGGAGGGCTCTTTGGCCCTTGCTGAGGATGTAGAAGGACCAGTAGATAAACCGAATGAAGCTCAGACCTAGTTCTCCAGGCCTTTGTTTATAAGAAGGAATGCGATCTTACGGGGCCTAAGACGCGAGTTATTCAGCCAATATCCGCGAAATTCTTCGATTGATGTAGTTGACCTTTTTCTTTAATCTATATTTTGTATGGATTCTGGATTCAAGCGTTCTCGCGGACTTTGTTATGACACGCACCCTGCGTGCCAAGCCTTTTGGTATCTCTTTGAATAAATTTAACATGCAAAGCAAAAGACAAAACAGCCACGGTTTATTTAATTTAGTCGCTATGTAACTCGCGCCCTTCTCCCTTCTTTTAAGAGCCAAGTCCAATGTTCTCCCCGCTAAACTGGAGGTAAACCATTCATCCGCATTGATCATTTTCAATAATGTCTGAAAGGCGGCTATCTCTTCTTTTATCCGCTTCTTGATTTCCTCCGGTGGCTCGTTTGTTGGTTCTTGGGTAAGTAATATTTGCAGGTACTTGATAAGAAATCGGACCCTTTGCATGACTTCGTATTTTTCTCTGTTTGATAGTTCTCCTTCCAGTTTTTCGGCCAAATTTAGACGAAGTTCCTCTATCAAATCCAGCTCGTAGGCACTTGAAAACTTGAATCTTTCTCCAAACAGGGAAGGGATCCCAACAAAAATATCGGCAACCTCCTGCAATCGGTATATTTGGAGCAACTTATTGAAATTCTCCCAACACGGGAGCATGTTTGGTGTTTCTTTCGGAACGTTCGCATTGTTCCAAACCGTACTGCATGGATATAGTTTTAAGAATTGATCTATATCCACATGGTCGACATCGAGATTATATTCCTGGGTTACCCTTGGGAAGCAGGACTTGGTCAGATTCAAGAATTCCTCCCAGTTCGGGTATTTGTTCAGAAAACGGTCCAGCACGACTCCGGCTATAAGGATCATATGAAATTTAATTGTACCGAGCTCCATTTTGATATCTGCATGAATATCACCAAGGCCGTCGGTAATCATAATGATCTCGGCCTGTCTCATATCGGGATCGTTTTTTATGTCTTTGATGGCCGTTAGTATAGCCTCATTTATTTTTGTTTCATAACACTCGACCGTATGCAGGTTAATCAGATATCTTATGAGTTCCTTTATTTGTCCGGATTTCGTAATCTGCTGCAACTGGCCCATCTCCTGATTAAAAAAACGAAAGTATATCTGAGGGCTCTCCTTCCGGACTCTTCGAAGATATTCAATACAGATTGCCTTGGCAGCATAGAGCTTGTTCAGTTGGTCACCTTCCATGGAGCATGAATTATCAAATAGGATATAGACCTTTTGTCTCTTGTTTAATTCCTTGTCCTTTCCATAAACCAGATCAGAAACAGATAAGCCTTCGGGATCGATGAATTTTTTCCTGTATAACTCATGATTGATGAGTTTTTTGTAAAAAAGATCCTCTGTATTGATCAAAAATTCTCTGGGCAGGATATGCAATATTTGGCTTGTTGAAGTCACTTTTCCAATATCGACATTATCAGCCAATTCTGAATCTATAATCATATCATTTCTATCGATTTCCTCCTTCACTTTGTTGTCTTCGAAGATCCTATTTCTCTCGAGAATGGGCGCCATTCTCCCCTTGATTGGATACGCGGTATCCATTGAAAAAAGGCACCGTGCAATAAAAAATATCTTTATCCATTCCTTTGGTAGACCATCACTAACATTCCGGATATCATCCGGAAAACAATCCGGTATGTTCAAAATATCTAAATAACACTCCGGCTCTATAAAGAACCAATGGTTAAGGAATTCATTCATGGATCAAAGGCCTCAGTTTTTATTTGGACTGCCTAAAATGAACATCATTGAATCTTTTGACATCGTGTTCAAACCCCTCGATCAGTTCCAATGTCTCCTTCTTTATAGCCATCTCTTTGAGCAAAGAACAGCTTTCTTCGAAAATCTCAAGCAAATGAATTAATCTTGATTTGCTCGGTCGGAACCCGATCTTATTTACAAAAGTCATCAATCTGTTTTTAATACTTGCCTCTACAAAGGAACGTTCAATTTCGTCTATGATCAACCCGAAATTCTGATGTTCTACCAATGCACCCGGATCCTTGGCGGATTTTATTGTTCGAAAAATACTCATAATATTAAATAATCGATTTAGAAGCTGCTTATCGTCGAAAAAATATTTCTTCGTTGCATCAATGATCCCCTTTAAACGCCTTTTTTCTTCTTCCTTTCCCACGATACAGATCAAATAATACAGGTTATTGAGGTCTCTTTCCTCCACTACTGCACGTCCGTCAAGAATTGCAGATGCCCTCAGCAGATTCTGTGTCTTTGCCGCCGTTCTGTCGCTGATCATGAAATTATAGCCGCCCTCAATCCTCTTTGACTCTTCCGTATATTTACGAATTATATAATTCTTCAGGAAAAGGATATACTCCGGAATCTTTATGGACTGTGTTTTGATCAACAGTTTAATATGATTAAGTCTTTCCAAATCCAGTGTAACATCTGATTGTCTTATTTTACCTACATTTTTTCTATAAACCTGGTCTATTGACAATTTGTAGTATAGGTTTTTGTTTTCCATGATATAGCACTTGTATAAAAACCGATCCAGGACAGCCTCCAGCATTTCGGTCGCTCGAATATAATTTGAAGCGGCAATAACAGTATTGAGAGGAGAATCAACTATCTGTTCACCATTTACCAGTCTTTTCTCATTCAGCAGGGTAAGAAGGGACCTCAACAACATATCGTTAGCATCAAAGATTTCATCAAGAAAAGCAAAATCAGAGGCAACAATCGAACCCTTAATATTGTGTATCAACTTCCCTCTTTTGAGATCATCCATGTTATAGGCACCAAACATATTATCCGGCATCGTATCTTTGGTAAGTTGCTTCTGAAATAATTTTATATCTTCGAAGGATGAAAAGATTTGTCGTGCGAGAAGGCTTTTCGCCATTCCAGTTCTTCCCAAAATTAACTGGTGCTCACCGGTCAAAATGGCATAAAAACTCTGGCGAACGATCTCTTCTCTATCCACTATGTTTTCGCAAACGAAATTGATAATATGGTTTATCTCTCCGGTTGTTTCAAACGCAATTTGGTAGTCCGGATGGTCTATTTCGAGTATCTTATTCAAGTCCAAATCAAGACCTGTTTTTACCTTCTCCTGCTCAAGGCCCGTCATGTCATTGACTGAAGGATACTTTTGAAGCCTATCCTCCTCTTCATTCGCTTCCGTTTCTTCCGCACGGCCAATGTCTTTATAAAGATAATCTGAATCTATGCTCATAGTCTTTTCCTTTCCCAAAACTTTAAATCGATCATGTACAATCTCCGCAACTTTTCACTCATATTTTTCTGAACCACAGTCCGACAGCAACTTATTGGAGAAGCTATCTATAATTTCCCTTGCAATTCATAGGCAAACCTGTGGGCACTTTGACGCGTCTTTTCCCAATCTTTCTTGATTATGCCTCCCTGAAAATCCTGATAAAATTTGTGATCAGTGCACCCCAGACTACAGCAATCCGATGCATGAGAATTCACCGCCAGAGGACAGTCCTTTGAACATTCATAAAAATCACATAACGGACAGAAATTTGTTATACGCTCATCCATTTTCAGAGACCTAAAGGCCTCTCTTTTTACCATCTCTATGAGCGTAGAATTAAGAGTAAACTTTTTATTCAAATTATCAAACACTTCGTTCGATAATAAAGAAATCGCGTGCCAAATCTTGATTGAATCTGATATCGCCTGCCGTGAATCGTTATAATACATATTGATCAATTTTAATTTTTCGGTTACAATAAAAACCAGCTATTCTTAACAAAATCTATTATTGATGACCTTCACAAAAAAAATATCGGGCCGTAAAGCGGCAAGATATGGTACGCTGTAGTTTAGTTAGTTATTTTTTTCTAATATACGTATATCCTTAATAATCATGCAACAATTGTACCCTTAATAATCTATCCACATAGTCTATTTGTATTTTAAATACAATATAATAGCAGTTTTTGTTTGGTCTCGATCGCATCAAGGTTGCGATTTAGCGACTTTGAGGAAAATTTATGGTCGCAACATTGCGACGACTATTTATTTTCACTGTCCTTGGAGCTATAGGCGATTTTTTTGTAATGTTCTTATTGATTAATCTCTGTATATGACTTCCAATGCCTTGTTTATTAAGAATAAACTTCTCGTTAAGATCCCCTGTTTGCTCAAGCGATTTCTTACGATTCTCTGATCCATCTCCTCACAAGCCTGTACTGCTGATTGATATTCTTTATGGCTGCCCGTTTTCCGGGATTTCTACTCATGGGAAGACACGTATTGAAATTTCAGGAGTGTTATCTATTAATGGCAGGCTTTAGCACTGGAACCGATTCCGTCCGGCAATAGACGGTGACCACTATTGCGTCCTTTTTTTGGATGACGGTAATTTGAGTCCCAAGGAATTTATCTTCCTAAAGAGGGTTGCCTTGTGAATACCTAATTGGCGGGCTGTTTTAATTCGACTCCAGTCATTTTGTCTCAATATATTCATCAAAAAGGCTGCTTCCATTTTCATAAAGGTTGTGAGATCTCTGTTCTTTGAATAGTCAATAGATAGGGAGGCGAATAACGACTCAGGCAGATCCTCTTTTCCTATCTTTTCAGATTGACATAGGACGAAGCTCCGCTCTATTATATTCTCCAATTCCCTGATATTACCAGGATAGTCATAGGACAATAGACATATCATTGCTTCTTCAGTTATCCCTGTGATCTTTTTTCCCCGCTGCCTATTCAATTGTTCTATGAAATGATTGACCAACAAAGGCACGTCCTCCAGGCGTTCTCTCAATGGAGGCAGATCCAGTCTGACCACATTTATCCGGTAATATAAATCCTCCCTGAACCTTCCCTCTTTAACCAGATCCATGAGATTTTTGTTGGTTGCGGTTATAATACGCACATTTGCCTTGATGGTCTTTACGGAACCCAACGGCTCATATACCCTTTCTTGCAGGAACCGCAAAAGACGAACCTGCATCGCCGGTGATATATCGCCTATTTCATCCAGAAAAAGGCTCCCTCCCTCTGCAATAGCAAATCGACCCATTTTATCCTTTTTGGCGTCGGTAAAGGCGCCTGCCTTGTAGCCGAACAATTCCGATTCCAACAGGGTATCAGGGAGAGCGCCGCAGTTGACGATAATAAAGGCTTTGTCCTTTCTAGGGCTCAAATTATGAATGGCTTGTGCGATTAAATGCTTCCCGGTTCCACTTTCTCCATGTATCAAAACCGTGCTCACACTTTCAGCGACCGAAGGAAGTATGTCGAAAAGTTCCCAGAGTTTTTTATTCCGCCCGATGATCCCCTCAAATCTAAAGCTCTGGCCATCGTCCTTACCCTCAAGGTCGTATTTTATGCCTGCAAAATCCCTATGTCCCTTTTTCTCTTCTCTCTTCACAGGGAACTGGTAAGGCTCAGAAGCGCTATATCTGCCCGTCTTTTGCCTGGGCAGGAGAATCCCTGTCTTTCCGTTCTCATATACTGATTCCTTGATACCATGAAGCAAGACAGCAATCTTTATGACGTTGCCCTGCTCGTCCCCAATAGGATAAAAACTCATATGCAACTCATCGTCACCCGACCTATTTTCATATTCGACCGTCTTGGCAGAATGTATGGTCTCCTCGATCTTTGCCTTTATCTTTTCCGAGCGATCCGGCGAAAAGAGATTGCAGAAATCCCAGCCCAGAATATCCTCAGTCTTTTTACCAAGATATTTTTCGGCCCTTTCATTTAATGCAACAAGCACACCTGTTGTATCCAATAAAAAGGCGGAATCATTAAAGGCATTCAAAAAGGCCTTTTCTGTCTCAAGTCTGTCTTTTTCGATTTCAATAGACGCCTTCTTGTCTGTAATATTCTTGATGATAATCAGTTTGGCTGCAGGATTTCCATGGGTATCCAGAATATAGGACCTTAGTATTTCCGACAAAAATGGCTTGCCATCCGTTCCGGGATACCAAACCCCGGCAGAAAACTCCTCCTTTCCATTGTTTTGAAATTCATTCATATCGATATATTTCTTCTGTTGAGGAGAAAGACAATCGTACAAATTTCTTCCAATTATTTCTTTTTCCTTTAAGCCATGCATGGTAACAAATGCCTTGTTAACGTACAGCAAATCATCATTCATATCCATTATGGCTATTCCTTCTTCACTATGCTTCAAGAAGGACGAAAATATTTCAAAACGTTCTTCCATCTCCTGGTTATCGGTTCTTTTTCGAACAGATGAAATCAAATATTTATTTACACCTATTTTAAAAATACTCGTTGATCCACAAGCATTAATTATTTTTCCATTCTTATGAAGATAGCTGGTTTCAAATATCGTGGAACCTTTTTGCATAGTTCCTTTTTTGATCCCAGCCGTTGTTTCAGAATCTTCTTCAGACTGCAAATCCTTGAGTCTCATGCACGCCAACTCTTCAACCGAATAGCCAACGAGGTCAGAAAATGCATGATTTGTATAGATAAAGTTCCCTTGCATATCGGTCATAAAAAAACCTTCAGCAAAGATATCGAACATCTTCCTGTTTCTTAAGATTTCCTTCTTCAGGACACCATGGATTTTCGGAAAGTCGCTGATGTCCTTGAAATTTTCGATAATTCCTATAAATTCACCACCATGTCCGTAGAAAGGCATCGCTGTCAGGACGCACGGAACCTTTGATACGTCCTTGACTTTGACTGTGATCTTTTTTTCCATGCGAGCCAATTTATCCTCCGGAAGCTTTATCATGGGACAATCACTGGTATGACATAAGGAGGAAGTGAATAATTCATAGCACTTCTTGCCTTTTAATTCATCCCTCGGTATATCGATTATTTTCAAGAGCGTGTTGTTTGCCTGAAGCATATTGAAATTGATATCTATTATTCCCATGCCGTCGGCCGCTGTATTGAATATTTGATCGATTTCCGCATAGGCCAATCTGATCGTTTCCTCCGCAGCCCTCAATTCAGCCTTCTCCTTGTCGAGTAATGTTCTTGTTAGAAGAAGATTATCGTTATTTTCCACCACCTTTTTCTGCATCTCTTTATGAGCCTTACGAAGCATCTCGACATCACGCCTTTTTTCGGTGATGTCTCTGCAATGCGTAAACATACCTTTAAATTTTCCAATTTCATCACAAATTGCGGTTATTTTACACCAGATTGGTATCTGCTTACCATTTTTAGTTATTATTTCGAGTTCAAGCTCGGAATTACCGTATTCCTTGATTTCCGGTATCTTTTGTATGAATAACTTCTTATATTTTTCAACCATACAATTTTCTAACATATTGCCAATAATCTCTTTTCTATTGATACCTGTCAGTTCAATAAAAGCATCATTGCAATCAAGGACAACTCCGTCTGTATCAAGGACGACTATTCCATCTGAAGCAATCTTGAATAATAGCCGATATTTGTTTTCACTCTTTCTGAGTGCCAGTCCCATCTTTTTATGCTCAATTGCATTGGCGAAAATCTCTCCCACGATTCTCAAAAGTGCAATTATATCGATCTCCCATGACTTTTTGTTTCGAATCGAAGCGAAACCGACAAATCCAATAAAAGATCTTCCACAAAACATCGGTACATTGATGAGCGATTGGATCTTATGGGCTTTCAAATATTCCTTTATCTCGATCAAAAGGTCCTGTGAAAAATCAAGGTGCAGGAGACTCTCTTTTTTAATCTTCTTGTCAAACCACGGAAATTCGTCTTCGATTAAGCCTCCTTTGATTCCCTGAATCTGCGGCTTCACCTCTTCAGCACACCATTCATAGACATCGCTGATACTTTTTCCATCATCACTAAAAAGAACTACATACGTTCTATCGACATCAACAAAACGACCTATGGTTTCCAATGCCTTATTTATTGCTTCATCTGTCTCCTCGGGCAAGAGTTTAATAAAATCCGTAGATAGTGTCGCAATAAGCTTTTCCAATTCGGCGCGATAGTGCAAGGCTTCCTCGGCCTTTTTTCGTTCCAAGACTTCCTGTCTTAGCTGGGTGTTGGCTGCAATTAAGTCAGCGGTCTGCTCGGTTATCCTTTTCTCCCGATCATCATATTCCCTGCGCAGCGCCTGCCTGAGCACATCCTCAAATCTTTGGTGCTTGGCCACCTGCATTTCCAACTGGGAAATATGTTTCTTAAGGTCTTTATTTTCCTTATTCTTATCCTTTTTTTGCATTGTAGTAACTCAGATCACCAAAATAGATTGAATAACATATCTTATTACCTAACCGCAGTATATCTTCATTGACCTCAGCACAGGCTCTATTTTAGCCCTATTATGGATTCATACCCATAAAAAATTTGTCTCATAGGCTCTGACATCATTCGCATTAAAGCTATGAAGCATATAGGAGGCTGGAACATAGAGTTCTTCTATAAAATATTTCGTTAAAATTTCCACTATCTCGCCCTCGGTTGTTTTATGGGAGTATGGCGGTGATTGTAACCCAAGGTTGGTCAATCCCTCACTCAGTTCCTCTTTTGTAAAACCTCGGGACAAATTATTCATATGCTCCAAAAAACTCTTTAGCTTAAGATCATTGGGTATTATTTTCATAAAATTCGATTTTTCAGAATGTTTAAAATAGGGGCTTTTGATAAGCTTGAATATCAAGAGGGCCACGAGAGGTGTGCTGCAATTCCCCAAGGTATAACAGATGGTATCGTTGATCAGAGAAACCGTTTTTGTATCAAGCCCCTTAACCTGCTTAATATCAAAAATGAACTTAACTACCCCGATTCCTGACATAAAATCCTTTGATATGAGAAGCCTAAGGGTATCCTGTCCCACCATTTCCATTAATGCGTTTTTTTTAAAGCGCATCAATCTGCTCAAGCTGTTCCACACGATAAGCTGCGTGTAGTGCTTCTCATTGCAGCTTCTTGCCAGGGTAAGAAGGATGTCACTGCAACACTCCAGATCTCTATTTTGGATGACTTGTGCCGTGAGCATCACCCCTATCGTGTGAGCGATGAAGGCCTTGCGATGATTGTCATGTGCAGTAGTAATTTTTGAGCCAAAGGCAAACTTCGTGTAATATCGCACGCCGTTTACTTCTGAATGATCACATAGGGCAGACCTGAAAACCTGAAGTGACTCGGATAAATCCCCCCCTTTTAGGATATCTCCTATCCTTCTTCTGGTCAAGACTATATGGCCTCTGTTTTCGAATGTCCTTTCTTTTAAGAGACCATAAATGTAATACACAAAAAGGGATAGGATGCCTATGGCCGGGATGAGTGCAATTACCGCTAATCCAATAACCAATGCCGACAGCATCCATGTAATCCTTTTTCTAAAAACATCCGGGATGCAAATGAATGGGAATAAATTCGCCAAAAAGTAATTTAATGATATAATCAAGGAATAAATTGCTCATATCATGATTAGATCATAAATCAAAAAAACCCTCTTTTCAAATATAAGAATTGAAATGCGAAAAAAATCTGGTATACTATATTTTAGCAAATATTATTCACAATAATAATTTTTCATTTTCTATTTCAATATGGTGAAAGGAGAATAATCATGGGGCATCCGATACAGAAGGCAAATATTCTCATTATCGATGAGGTGGAATCCGCTAAGTCCCTGATGGATCTTCTTAAAAAGGAAAATTTCAGGGTCAGCCCCGCAGAGAATATTGCCGATGCACTACATAAGGCAGCCAACGAGATCTTCGACATCATCCTTCTGGAAATCAACCTACCGGCTATAAACGGTTTGAAAGGCCTGCTCGATCTCCGCAGGGTATCCCCTCATTCGCATGTCATTGTGATGACATCCTCCCCATCCGTGGAAACCGCGGTATCCACCATGAAAAGCGGCGCGGTCGACTATCTCGTGAAGCCCATAAAAAATGATGACTTCCTCGATATTATCCGCACAAATATTCATATCGACCTCAAGGACGATATCCTCACCAAGCTGGGAGAAAAGATAAAGTCCATCCGGAAGGGCAAGGGCATCAAGATAAAGCAACTGAGCAGCCGTTCCGGACTTACCGAAAGCTCCATATCCATGATCGAGAACGGCAAGATATCACCCTCCATCACCACCATCAATAAGATCGCTGTGGCCCTCGGCGTCCATCCGATCGAATTCTTTGAGATCGAACGTCATAAGCGGTGGATTGTAACGAGAAAGAATGAACGTGAGAGGGTTCAGATTTCGGGCAACGAGAATGTCCTCGAGTACCTCTGCAAGGAGAAGGGTTCGTCCAAAAACGAGATCTATATCTCGAATCTCGCCATGAATCAGAAATCCTATGAGGAACGGCTCAACCACGAGGGGGAAAAATTCTGCATAGTCCTTAGGGGAACGATCGACGTCGAACTGGGAAGCGAAATCATCACCCTCAACGAGGGAGATACGATCCTCTTCGACTCCATGATCCCTCATCTCTGGAGAAGCTCAAAGTCCAAGGAAAGCCGCTCGCTCTGGTTGATATCGCGCAATGCCTGATGCGTCGTGGCAACAACCCCGACAAGGGGCGTGTGCACGGAAAGCCCCCTGCCCCGGGCAGGTCCGCGCATTGCTTGATCAGTCGAGTTTGACGGCCTCGTCAATGAGCATGATGGGGATATCATCCTTTATGGGATAGAGCAGTTTACAGGCGTTGCATACCAGGCCGTCTTCCTCCTTGGTGAGTACGAGATCACCCTTGCACTTCGGGCAGGCAAGAATTTCCAAAAGCTTCTGATCAATGGACATTTGCACCCGCTCCTTTCATCGCAAATGATTGAAAACATGCTGTGCCATCATTGCCGGGCATGGCATTCCGTGAACCATTCAAACTCCCGCTTGAGCCCCTTTTCAAGCGTTACCTTTGCCTTGTAGCCGAGGCACATCCGTGCCTTTGATACATCCGCGTAGGTGTGCCTGACATCCCCTTTCTGCGTCTCTATGAACTGGCGGGGGATTTTTTTGTTGGCGACCCTCTCCAGGATGCTCAATACCTGGTTGAGGCTCACCCTGCTGCCTCCCCCGATATTGAAGACCTCGCCTTCCGCCTCCGATTGCACCGCTTGGATGTTCGCATCAATGATGTCGGAGATATAGGTAAAATCCCTTGTCTGCTCGCCGTCCCCGTAAACAGTGATCTGCCTGTTCTCCATGCACGCCGTAATAAAGCGGTGGAAGGCCATATCGGGCCTCTGTCTTGGACCGTACACGGTAAAATATCGCAGGCTGACACAGGGCAGGCCAAAATTCTTTGCATACAGACAGGCAAGGTGCTCCCCTGCCAGCTTGGTTACCCCATAGGGAGAAACAGGCCTTACCACGTTCACCTCCCTCATGGGAAGCTCCGGGGTATCACCATACACGGAGGATGAGGAGGCATAGACAAACTTCTTGATCCCCTTTCCCAGACATGCCTCCAGGAGCGCCTGTGTTGCCTTTATATTGCAATCCGTATAGATCCTGAATTCCTTTCCCCAACTGGCCCTCACCCCCGCCTGAGCAGCCTGGTGGAAGATGAGCTCGCAGTCCTCTACCAGTTCCTCCAAATTCATGTCGTTGAGGTCGGCCTCTATGAAACGAAATCCGTTATTGTCTCTCAACCCGGCGAGATTCTTCTCCTTCAACTGTCTCGGGTAATAATCGATAAAGGCATCAATCCCGACCACGTCATGTCCGAGTTCCAGAAGCCGCTCCGCCAAATGAGAGCCTATGAATCCGGCCACCCCGGTAACAAGACAGCGCATAGTTCACTCCTCCTCATTCCTTTTACGTGCGTGCAATACGTAGCTTTCGAGCATCTGTTCGGCGGCGTGCACAACGTCTTCAACCTGTATGGTATCCATGCAGGCGGGTGATGCGCAATACAATCTCCCGCAGGGGACACAGGGGAGGGTCCCTTGAATCACCCGGTCGCACGTACCACGGGGTCCCCTTGCCTGCGACGCGGTGGGACCATAGAGCCCCAGCACAGGGACGTGCATCAGCCCGGCCATCTGTATGATTGCGGAATCACCCGCAATGATAAAGCTGCATCCACCGATCAAGGCCAGCATGGACTTGCCCCGAGCAGGATAGGCCCGAAGGGGAACCGACCGCATCCGCCGCTCGATCGAGGTGACCATGCCACGCTCTCCGGGAAACCAGAGGATGAGACAATTCATTCCCAGCTTCTCCGTCATTGCATCGGCCACCCTGGCGTAGTGATCGGCACCCCAGCATCGATTCGTATAGTCGGCCCCCGGATAGATCCCGATCACCGGCCGGTCGGGAAAGGGAAGCCTCTGCGCGAAGAAGGTGTCCGCCTCTATCCGTGCTTCCTGCGGAATCATGAGCTTCGGCATTGTGGTCTCGGCCTCGATCCCCATCTCCCGGAGCAGGGAGAGATTTCTCTCCACGTCATGAACAATTCCCTCGGGCTGGGCCGCAATACGCGGAGACCACCGCTTCATCAGTCCCCCCTCCCCCTGAACGCCGATCCGGTGCGTGCAGCCCGAAGACATGCCGATAAAGGCGCTCAAGGCGCTCCCCTGGAGATCCAAAACCACATCAATCGTATCACGCCTCAAACGGAGAAGGGTCATGACCATCTCCCAGACTACCGGTATCGTCCGATGGGGATAGGGAAAATCCCTTATCCATTCCTTTCTCTTCCACGCATGGAGCACATCGATGTCTTCGTACCCCTCGAGTAGTTCCACCCCGACCTCATCCGTCACCCATACGAGGCGTGCAGGTGATACGGCCCTCCTGATTGCCGAGGCCACGGGAAGCGCATGGATGATCTCCGTTTCAGGACCGAACCTGATCATGCAGATGCACGGGTGGTCTTTTTCTACTCGTTTACCCAGGCCTTTTCCTCATGATGACGGGGTTTGATTCCGCAGTATCCAGTCAACCGCCGCACCGATATCCCGGCTGACATGATCAGGCACTGCCGTATATCCCTGGTGAACATGGCCGTACTCCTGCGCACCATATCCGGTCAACACCAGGACCCCCTTCACCCCGGCATGATGCGCGGTCTCTATATCGGTGACGCGGTCGCCGATCAGAAAGGATCGTGACAGGTCGACCGAAAGATCGGATACGGCCTGCTCGATCATACCGGTGCCCGGCTTCCTGCAGCCGCAATCGATTCGATAGGGGGCTTCCCCCTCGGTCGGATGATGAGGACAGAAATAGATGCCGTCGAGGCGGGCACCTTCAGCACCTAAAAGGTCCACCAGTCTTTTATTGATCGCCAGGACCGCGTCTTCGGAATGATAGCCCCGGGCAACCCCCGATTGATTGCTGATGCATACCGCAAGCAGGCCGTGATCGTTCAGCCTCTTTATGGCGAGGGCTGCGCCCGGTATAAGGGAGAGCCGCTCCACCTCGTGCAGGTATCCGACCTCCTCATTGATGGTGCCATCCCGATCCAAAAACACCGCAGGTCTCATGTCCCTTATCCTCTTGGTTACTTAATGTTCCGTGGAAGGGAGCGACTTTTGCTTGGGCTCCCTTGCACACGGCCCGTATGGCTCGCTTCGGGGACGCCTCGACTCGCCCTTCGGGCCAAAAAATGAAGCAAGCCTTCAAGCTTTTCAAAAGAAGCCTTTTTATAATAGCTTCGCTTTGCTCTGACAGAGACAGGCCGTAGTGCTCGTCGGCAGATGCACAAGCGCGATTCCTTCCCCGCACACGCCGGGTATTGAGCGATTTCGATATCCTGTCCCGCAATACATGGAACAGCCTTGCAACCACGGCCCACTGCGGAATTGGGATCCATCCCGTCGGGAATGGAGGACATACAACCTTCATGGCTGCATATGCCTAAGAGTTATAACGAATTGTATCAGGAAAATACCCCTTGGACAAGAATTGAAAGGGCGCCTAGTCCACGGGTGCCCTTCAACTTCATTCTCATGATCAACATGAATACCCTGTCCCTTCCCTCCCTGGGGAGGCGCACCCCGTCCTTTTCGGTGGTGACCAGGCATTCCGCGCCGCACGCGCTGGCTGTCTCCCGCATATGCGCAATCTCACCGGGCGAGAACCAGTGATGATCGGAAAAGACACGACGGTGCGCAATCCTCGCTCCCAACGCCTCCAGTTGGTCAAAAAACGCACCAGGGTCGGCGATCCCGGCAAAGGCGAGCACCGGTCGTTTCCGCAACAGGCCTATGGACACGGATTCCCCGCGGCTATCGGCTGGCACCAGGGCCTCGGGTTCATAGGTGGTTTCGAGAACAGGGACCCGGCCATTGTAATTGCGGATGCGCTTGATAATGGGATCGATCAACTGACCGGGCATGGACTTGTTCACCAGTATCAGCGACGCCCGGCAAAGCGCGCTGGCAGGTTCCCGGAGACGCCCCAGGGGCAGCAGATTATCACCGCCGAAGGGGTCACGTGCGTTGATCACCACGACGTCCCTGTCCCTGAACAGTCGACGGTGTTGAAATCCGTCATCGAGGAGAAAGCAGTCCGGCCCGAACCTCCGGAACGCCAGCATGCCCGATGCATACCGGTCCCTTCCCACCACCACCGGGACATCAGGCATCCATCGCGCAAGCATAGCCGGTTCATCACCCGATTCCTCAGGTCCTGTCAGGATACCCTTTCCATCAGAGACCACCGTGATCCTTTCCCCTCCCCGCCGTTTATATCCCCGGGTGAGGATCACGGGATGCCTGCCCTGCTCCCGCAATACCCTTGCAATCATGCCCACTACCGGCGTCTTGCCGGCTCCCCCCACCGTCAGGTTCCCCACGGATAACACCGGGCAGGGAAGGCGGCGTGTGGCAATGATACCGTGTGCGAATGCCGCCTCCCGGGCCCGAACCGCAGCCCCGTAGAGCAGTGACAAAGCGGCAAGAGGGGGCCTCAGCAGGGGATTCGCCTGGGCGTGTTCCTGCATCGCCGTCCTTGCATCTTTATGAGAGCAACCGCTCATGTGAGCAACTCATCCCCTCCCCGGAAATGTTCAGCCCTTCCCTCCTGTATCCCCCTGTCCCTTCATCGACGATAGGATGCGGGATACAACATCCTCCGGTGCAATGGCCTCCATACATACCCTCCTTCCCATAGGACATCGCCGCTTCCGGCAGGGAACGCAGGGCAGATCGGGCTGCACCACAACGTGCCCTCGGCCGATGGGACCGGTCCTCCGAGGGTCTGCGGCCCCGAACAGTCCGATCACCCGTGTACCCACCGCGGTCGCCAGGTGAAGGGGGCCGGTATCTCCACTCACCAGTATGTCGCATCGGTTGAGGACTGCGGCGCTCATTCGGATGGACAGGCTGCCCACCAGGTTTAGCACCCGTGCAGGCCCGATACTCAAAAATTCCTCTGCCAGTACCCTGTCCTCTTCACCTCCGACGAGCACGGTCCTGAATCCTTCCATATCAAGGAGAATATGGAGTTGGTAAAAGAAATGCACCGGCCATCGATTGACCGGATGGGATGCCCCCATATTCAGACATACCGTCCCCTTTGCGCTATCCCCGCCCGTATGCGCGGCCAAGACCCCTTCGGCTGCCGCCTGCTCATCCCCGGTAAGAACGAGATCAAGCGTCAAGTCTTCCGCTTCGATCCCCAGTTTCTGTAATGGCTTACAATGGTCCTCCACTGCATGGACCACCCGTGTTCCCCCGGAAATGCGCCTCTGTTTCCTATACAGGGAGGTTCCCTTCGGCCTCAGCAGCAGGGTGAGCAGTCGCCAGCGCCAGTTGCTGGGCTGATAGTTGAGGATCCAGTCGATGTTCTCCCGTTGCAGGGACCTGGCAAGCCGAATGATTCGGCCAGTCTCCGGGAGTCCCCTCCCCTTTTTAAAGACAACCACCGAATAAACGTTCGGATTATGGGCGAGGAGGTCCATCGCAGGCTCCCCCCCCACGAGAAAGATGGCCCTTGCATCGGGCAGATGCCGTTTGATCGCCTTGACCACAGGCGTCATATGGAGGACATCCCCGATGGCCCCCGGCTTTATCACCAGAATCGCCCCGGCGCTGTCCGCCCGCATACGTTCGAGAAACCTTTCCCTCGGTATCCTTCTCATTGACACTCGCAACAGCCGTTAAAGGTGATTTCGTCTCCCTCGGACGATATTGTTGGCATGAAATTGGCATACATTCTGAAGAGGGAGATTGCCGTAACAAAACGGGATGAACATGTGTCTTTCATAGCAGAAACGGAATGTTAATCATGGTGTCATCGTGTTAGGCGCCATTTTCGGGCACATGGTTGCTGATCGCTTTTGACAATGTACGGATAACATTTTATTTTATAAGTATGTATGCCCCTCATACGTGTATTATAATAGGGCATTATACCATTATCGCAGGGAAAAATTGAACACTTTTTCATCCATTGTATATAAGCGCAGGTATTCTATGGTGTCCAGAAACATCCTATGTCTCTTTCTCACCGGCATCTTTCTATCGATTACCCTGTTTACCCCCGCAATTCTTGCGGCCCAGGGGCCATCCATGACCCCTGCCCTTCTCAATGAGTTGGTCTCCGGCATCGTGCGCAGGCCCGAGGACACGGCCCGGCGTCTTCTTCTGGGCGAGGAGGATACCACCTTCGCGCGGAAATGCGCAACCCCCATCGTGAGGATGGCACTGGCCCATCAGGACTGGCTTTCTGAAGAAAACCGCTTCATCCTCCACCGGCCCGATGATCACCCCCTGGTTCGATACTATTCACTGGACGGTTCGGTAAATCTGACCTATGACACCCTTCACTTCAGGATCCACTACACCGAGTCGGGTTACAATGCGGTTGATGGCTCGGACGGGCTCACGGCGACCACCCCTCAATTTGTCAAGGACCTCGGTGATTATTTTGAACAGGCATGGGAGTATGAGGTGAATACCCTCAAGTATGATGCACCGCCCCCTGACGGGACAAACGGAGGCAACGAAAAATTCGACGTGTATATCCAAAATCTCAATTACTATGGATATACCCTGGTTGAAAGCGGACATCCAATCATTGTAGTAGACAATGATTATGAAAACGACGGCTCGTATACCCTGCGGTTTGAACCTAATCTCGATCCGGAGGACGACAAGGCCGGAAATATGAAAATCACTGCGGCCCATGAATTCTTTCATGCCATCCAGTACTATTACGACGATTGGAATGACGAGTGCATCTGGTGGGAGGAAAATACCGCCGTTTGGATGGAGGATGAGGTATTTGATTATGTGGACGGGTATCTCAACTATCTCGGCGCTCCCTTCGATGACCTGAATTGGAACCTTCGGTGGGATTCGGGTGAACCCTGGTATCCCCTTGACGGCAACCAGCCGGAAACGAGCAAGGCAAGGCCCGCAAATGTATGGTTTGAGGCACCGCACCTCTCCCTGGACACCCAAACCACCGGCGCATTCGATCGATATATGTACGGCGGCGTGATCTGGGCCAAATATCTTGCCGCCATGTTCGGGGAGGAATTCATCAAGGACAGTTTCATTATCACGGATGAGAAAACGGATGCCATCACCGCGCTCCGCCAGGCACTGGAAGACCACGGCTCCTCGCTCGAAGAGACATTTGCCGACTTCCGGGTCAAGGTGCTCACCCTGGACCCGTATATCTTCGACGAGGCGGAGAACTACCCCCTGGTGCGGCACGTGGGAAACTACGGGGGAACCAACGAGGCGGATTATCCCGTGTACCTTGACCTGGGGGATGATGTCTGCCACCTTTCCTCCCGTTATATCGGTCTCACCGCTCCCTACGGGGAGAAGAAGCTGGTGATCGACGTTGACGGGCAGGATGATTCCCTGTTCGGTTTCGCCCTCGTCCTTTTCACCCATGACGGATACGATGTGCGCTACATCCCCATTGATGATCCTGATCTGCAGGTGGGAAGGATCGAGGTTGTCTCCTTCGGCACTGCAGGGCTTTACAAACGCGCTGCCCTCATCGCGATGAATCTTTCTTCATCAGTCAATCCGGACGGTCGATCGGTCGAAATATTCGCCAGCCTGGAACGGATCGTCAACTATACCCTCCGCCTCCGGGGGGGACTAAACATCGTGAGCCTTCCCACAAACCTTGCCGGTGCGCACGATGCCCACGATTTCCTCAGGGTCTATTTCGATTCCTCCCAAGGCGTGCAATTTCTCGGTTTTGATCCCGAAACCGGTCTCTGGCAGATCTCATACATGGGGGACCAGCCCATGGGGACCCCCTTTCTCCTGAACTGGCAGAAGGGGTATGTGATCTCGGTTCCCCATGCAATGAGCCTGTCCCTGTCCGGGGATCCTCCGGTCCAGACAGGCATTGATCTGACCCCTGGGCACAATATCATCTCATCCCTGACTTCCGATGCGGATACGTTGTCTCCGAAAACGGTCCTCGAATCCACCGATGCCGAGCCGGGCGAGCGTATTTCGATAAGCATCCAGAAATATGATCATGAGCAGGGGAGGAGAAAGAGCGGATACTGGTTTTTCGGCAGATTCACCGGCAATGACTTCACGATTGAAAAGGGTGAGGGGTATATGATCGATATGCTCGAGGCACGCCCCGGCTGGAACCCGCCGTAAGTATGCAAACGACCCGATGCTCAATCGGGCATCAGGCGTTCCATGATCCGTTCCCCGGTCAGCACCCCGGCCGCCTTGTCAATGGCGAACCGCGCCTCCATGACATCGTAGTTGAGGGTGGCGAGGTCGGTTTTCGCCTTCACCAGCAGAAGGTTGGCATCGAGCACATCCAGGTTCGTTGCCTCGCCCTCCTGATACCTGAGTTTCACGATCCTCATGTTCTCCTGGGCATGCTCGATCTGTTTATCGATGGCCTTCAAGGTCGCCAGGAGGTCATCTAGACGGAGAAATGCTTGTACTACCTCCAGCCGTACCTGTTTCCTCTGATCGATTTCCTGAAGACCGGAAAGGGTATGATCGTGGCGAGCCCTCCTCAGCCGCACCATCCTGGTCCCCCCCTCGAACAGGGGGAGCGAGATGCTCCCCCCTACCGTGACGGTTTCGTCGTCAGGGAAGAAGTCCTCGCCGCTCTTTTCATATTCACCGAACAGGGTGACCATCGGAAGAAAATCCCTCTTGGCCAGGGTAACCCCCATACCGGCCAATTCCTTTGATTTCACGGCGGCACGGTAGTCCGGCCTGCGTTCGTACGCCCGGTTGATGGACTCCTCCATCTCCCCTTCCTGTTCAAGGATCCCGGCAACGGGAAGGACGGTAAAGGGACCCTCCTCCCAGAAGATGACCTTCCCCAGATTCTCATAGCTCAGGGAAAGGGCCTTCTCTGCATGAATAAGATCGCTTTGCGCATTGGCAAGCTCCATTTCCGCACGCAAGACGTCATTTTTTGCCACCTGGCCCACCTCGAACCGCCGCCTTGTAACCCTGAGGTGTTCGGTGAGCCGTTCCCTCGCTTCCCTGGCAATGGCCAGCATCTCATCCGCCTTGAGCGTATTGAGGTATGCGACGACAACCCCGAACAGGACATTCTGCGTCACCGTCTCATGCTCCAACTCAGATATCTCGATGCTCAGATGCGCCTGCGGCTTCAGCACAAGGTACTTACCCTGGTCAAACAGGGGTTGCTGGAGGGAGACACTGAACCCGTAATTATCATCGGGGAAAAATTGGGCCAGGAGCGTGTCCCCATCCTGATGGGTGTATTCAAGACTCGTAGAGAGCCTCGGGAGCATCGATGCACGTGCCTCCGGTATCCGGAGCCTGGACTGGAGCACCCGTTCCCGGGCGGCGTTGACGGAGGGATTTTGCTCCAATGCGATATCCAGGCACTCGATCAGCGAGAGGGGTCTCACCGCCTGGGCACGGCACCGGGAAGGAAAAGGAACCGAAAGGGTGAGGATTGCAGCTAACACCGCAATGGTAAGGATACACCCCTGCGTGCAGACATCATATCTCGATTTCATGGTAGACTCCCCGCAGTTGCATGCGGTAATTCCCTTTGTCAACCTTTGGTCCTGTTTGAGGGCGGACATATTTACTCCGCCCTCAAGCATACAAAGCCACAATCCGAATCACCGCAGTTGCAGCATACCCCTGAAAAGGGTATCATCAGTATGATCATGAGAAATACGTCGGAAGAACATCATAAGATCATAACGGAAATTAAGGAGTTCCTCAAGGCACACCACGAGGCCGGGCTTGAGTGGACAAGATTGCCGGAACGGTGCCTGTGTCCGGCAATTCTCGCAGCATTGCAGGAATCAGCCCGTCAATGCACCCGGTGCCGCCTCTCGGCATCCAGGACACGGGTGGTATTCGGGGAGGGAGATCCCCGGGCACGCCTGCTCTTCATCGGCGAGGCCCCGGGTGCTGAAGAGGATCGAACGGGCCGCCCCTTTATCGGGAGGGCGGGCGAGCTGCTCACGAAGATCATAGAGGCAATCGGCCTTTCCAGGGACCAGGTCTATATCTCCAGTGTCGTCAAGTGCAGGCCCCCGGAGAACAGGGCCCCTGAACAGGATGAAATCGCAGCCTGTAAACCGTTCCTGATCAAACAGATCCAGGCGATACAGCCGGCGGTCATCTGCACCCTGGGGACGGTTTCCACCCAGGTCATCCTCAATACGCGTGATCCCATCACCAAATGCCGGGGGAAGTTTTACGATGTCCACGGTATCCGGGTGATGCCCACATTTCACCCCGCATACCTTCTGCGCAATCCGAAGGACAAAAAACTGGTGTGGGAGGATATGCAGCGGATTCAGGCGCTCTATCAGACACTCGTGTCAGATCGCACGGATTCCCGGGAAGCCTGAAAATCATGTGTATACCATAACTGCTCAATGCAGTTCGGATTATATTCGGTATCATTGCAACCTGATTGAGAAGTGATAAGATGCCCGAACGTATCGCCCAGGTCGCCCTCAGCATACCCAAGGAAAACCTCTTCACCTACCTCGTACCCCCCGAATTGACGAATACCGTGCAGACAGGCCATTTGGTGTGTGTTCCCCTGAAAAGGCGGGAGGCAATCGGCCTGGTTGTGGGGGTCGAGGAGGCCGTACCGGGGAATACGCCTGACGGAATCGACCTCAAGCCGATCACCGCACTCCCCTACCCTGACCCCGTACTCGATCCCCTGCTCCTCGATCTGGCCCGGTGGATGAGCGACTATTACCTTTGTCCCCTCGGCGTGACCATCAGGGCCCTCTTTCCTACGGGACTTATACCCGAGCGGATTGCAGGCATACCCGGCACCTGCGCCTTCCGGCCCAAGGCCAGGGAAAGACTGATCTCCTCCATCGCCCTCCGTCGCCCACTTCAGGAGATCGACGAATTTATCACCTCGCATCGAAGGAAGGCGCCGCGGCAGTGTACAGTGCTCGCATCACTCATCGAAAAGGGAGGAAAGGCCGCGATTGCCGAGCTTTTCCCCGGGCAACGGGTACCCTCTTCGCTCATCCGGGACATGATCAACAAGGGACTGGTTGAGCGCACCAGGGAACAGGTGTATCGTGATCCCTACACCCCCGGAACAAAGACGAGGGAATACAGGCCAATAATCTTGACTTCCGATCAGGAGGGGGTGCTCGCAGAGCTGCGTGCCGCCCTGGACAAGGGGGGATACGCCCCCTTTCTCCTCCACGGGATAACGGGAAGCGGCAAGACCGAGGTCTACCTCCGGCTCATACTAAGGGCCCTAAAAAAGGGGCTTCAGGCCATTCTGCTGGTGCCCGAGATATCCATCACCCACCAGTTGATCGACCTGTTCAAACACCACCTCGGCGACCGGATCGCCATCCTGCACAGCCATCTCAGCGAAGGGGAGCGGCTGGATGAATGGCTGAGGATCAAGCAGGGGGAAGCGGATGTGGTGATCGGTGCACGCTCGGCAATCTTCGCCCCCCTGCCCAGGCTGGGGGTCATCATCTGCGACGAGGAGCATGACGCCTCCTACAAGCAGGAATCCCCGCCCCGCTATCAAGGAAGAGACGTTGCCATCATGCGCGCCACCATGTGCCGCTGTCTCATATGCCTCGGCTCCGCCACCCCTTCCCTGGAAAGCTTTCACAATGCCCGCATCAACAAATACCGCCTCCTTGTCCTGCCCCTGAGGGTGACGGTTCATCCCCCGCCCTCGGTGGAAATCATCGATATGCGAGGGGAGGATGCCGAGACGGACGGACACACGGACACCCAGGACCAGGACGAAGCGCCTCCCTCCGCGTTTTCACGAAGGCTGCGCGCGGCCATGGAAGAGGCCCTGGAGGGTGGAAACCAGGTGCTGATATTTCAAAACAGGCGCGGCTATTCCCCCTTCCTGCTTTGCCCGAAATGCGGGTATGTGCCGCGCTGCCCGAATTGCTCCGTATCATTGACCTACCATGCAACCGACCATCAGCTCAGGTGCCACTACTGCGACTATCAGAACCGGCCCCCGGATTCCTGCCCCCACTGTCCCGATGTGCCCATGCGCCATATGGGACATGGCACCCAGAAGGTGGAGGAGGAGCTGAAGGGGGTCTTCCCCGATGCGTGCGTTGCCCGCATGGACCGCGACACCACCGGGAAGAAGGGGGCCCATGCCCGCATCCTGGAGGCTGTTGAACGGGGCGAGACCAACATCCTGGTGGGCACCCAGATGATCACCAAGGGCCTCAACCTTCCCCAGGTGGTCATGGTCGGGGTGGTGGGCATCGATTACGCGCTCAACATCCCCGATTTCCGTTCCGCGGAGCGGGTCTTTCAGGTGATCACCCAGGTGGCGGGAAGGGCGGGAAGGGGGGACATGCCGGGAAGGGTGTTCATACAGACATTCTTTCCCGGCCATTACAGCTTTGCCCATGCAAGCAGGCATGATTACGCATCATTCTACGAGCGGGAGATAGGATTCAGGAGGCGCCTCGCCTATCCGCCCTTTTCGCGCCTGGTGAATTGTATTGTACGGGGCGCGGACAAGAAGCTCGCACGAAAGGCGGCCGGGGTTATCGCCAAGGGGATCAGGACAGCGACGAAATCCGGCGAGGTGAGGACCCTGGGCCCTGCCATGGCCCCCATCTTCCGGCTGAAGAACAAGCACCGCTACCAGATTCTGCTGAAGGCCCCTGACTATCGCCCTGCCCACCTGGCAGTCCGGAAGGTACTCGCCGATTTTTTCCGACTGAAGGAGTTCCGGAACATCTCAGTGGAGGTGGACGTGGATCCGGTGAACATGCTCTGATGCACGAAGGGATCGTTTTCTTCAGTCCGGGGAAACACCTGACGGATGCGGTATTAGACCCACCGCTTTATCCATGACTTTATCCCGCTCGAGGATTTGACCATGATGAGGGGCTTGTTGCATCGCCGCGCAACAATATCGGGAATGGATTCCCTGACCACCTGATAAATCAATGGGTCACGGGTGCTGCCCAGCACGATCAGATCGTGATGCTCCGCCTCCTCCAGGATCGCCTCAACCGGGCTTTGGTGGGTGATGGTCCGCGCCTCCACCCGTTCCGGGGGAAGCTGGATCCTCTCGTTGTTCGCCGCCAGAAAGCCATCCAGATCGAAGTGAGCCTTCCCTGTCTGGACCGTGAATGCACAGATCCTCCCGTCGTCCTCCCGTGCGAGGATGGAGGCGATCTCCAGGGCGAATGCACTGTTGGGCCCTCCGATGACCGGCACGAGGATCCGTTCGAACCGTTGCTGGCAGCAATTCTTCACGATCACCACGTTGCAGGGTGAGCGCTCGATGATGGGGTCCACAGTGCTCCCCAGCTTGAATCCATAGGTCCTGGTCTGGCCGTGCCATCCCATGATGAGCATGTCCGTCTTCTTCTCCCTGACCGCGCTCACAATGCCCCGGGCGATGTTCCTGCAGTAGCGGATGGTGGTGCTGATGGGAAAGAGGAAGATGAGGTAGAGCATGGCCTCGACGATGGCCTCCTTGCCTTCGAGCATATACTCCTTCGCATCAGAGAGGGGCAACTGTTCAGGCACCTCCACCATGTGCAGCAGCTCGATCCGGGCGTACTTCGCCTTGCAGATCTTGTAGGTGGTGCGCACCAGTTCGAGTGAATTCCGCGGGTTGGCCACCGCCACCATCACCCGGTACCCTTCGCCCTCGGGTGCCTTCTCCTCCTCGAGCACCTGGATCTCCTCGGCGGTGGCCTTTGCATGGCTTTTTGCGTAGAAATGGTATATGGCGATGCCCGCAATCGTCCAGGCAGGCGCAATGATCCAGGCAATCAGGCTCATGTGCACGAGCCATACGGCGAGGATCGCCTGGCATACGATGGCGATCACGGGAAACAGGGGGAAGAACGGCATCACGAACCCGTACTCCAGTTCATCGCTCATGTTGAACCTGATCTTTACCACGCACAGATTCACCATGAAAAAGAGCAGGAGAAACATGATGCTCGCGCTCGATGCCACATCGATGGTGGGAAGCGCCGTGGCCACAATGATCAATATGGCCCCGGTGATGACCAGGGCCACCCAGGGGGTCTTTCGTTTGCGCGAGATGCGGGCAAAGAATCCGGGAAGCATGGTATCCCTTCCCAGGGCGAACGACGCCCGGGTTGCGGAATAGATGGTGGCATTCAATGCCGAGGTGGATGCGAATATGACCGCAAGCGTGAGGAGGAGGTTTCCCATGGGCATCAATCGGGCTACCGCCTCTCCGAATCCCCTTTCCCTGAACTGTCCTATCCACTGCCAGGGGGCGCCGACCACCCCGGGGGAACCCGCCTTCACCGACACCACCGTTGCGAAGGACACCGCAGCATAGGTGAGGGTGACCACGAACACCGAATAGATCATCGCCTTGGGCAGGTTCTTCTTAGGTTCGATCGCCTCATCCCCGGTCTGGGCAATCACCTCGTACCCTTCAAAGGCCACGTAGGTGAACCCCATGGTGATGAGGAGCTTCGACCATCCGTGCGGAAGGAAAGGGGAGAAGTTCTGCAACCGTGATGGATCCCGAACGGCCACCAGGATACCCACGGCGCCGATGACGAGAAGAATGATGGTCTGTCCCAGGGTGAAGAAGGCGCCGACCTTCCCGGTTTCCGACGCGCCCCGGTAATTGATGGCAAGAAAGAAGAAGGCGATGAGCACGCAGACGATCTTTTCGGTGACCGGAATGGAGAAGGGAACCCACCCCAGGAATCCGAGCACCTCCAGATAGCGCACCATGTAAATGGCGAAGGTGACCGCATAGAGGCTTCCCGCAACGGTCGAGGCGAACCATTCGAACCACCCCGCAATAAAGCTGGTGCCCCTTCCGAAACCGATGCGTGCATAATTGTAGGCGCCGCCCGCCCTGGGGATGGCGGAGCTCAGCTCCGCGTAGGCAAGGGCCGTAAATATGGCGAGGACGCCATTGAGGGTAAAGGTGAGCATTGCCCCGCCGGGCCCGGACACGAAAATGGAATTACCCAGGCCGAGAAACACCCCGGCGCCGATCATCATCCCCATCCCCATCATGGTGATGTGAAAGAGGGAAAGTTCGCGGGAGAGCTCGGAGGTTACCTGAATCTTCTCATCCATTGTTGATATCCTTCAAGATCTCCCGGACGGAGCGGGGACTTTTTCGGTTAATCCGCTCAATCGTGCGTCTGCTCCAGAAGGTGATATACGTGATAAATCCCATTGCACACCCGGTAAGGATCCATCCGATGAGCGCATCTCGTTCCATTGTCTCTCCTTTTTGGCATATGACCCCGAAAAGGGTTACTATACACAATCACCGGTACCCTGCAATAAACTAACGAAAATATAAAGGGGTTTTTCGATCTTTTCAAGTCATAGGGTCTCACGCATTATTCGGCATACCAATCCCTTTCATTCAATTCGGGGAGAACCGATTGACTCCCAGTGCACACTGTTACTGATGTACTGCATTAGCCGAATTAAAATGCATGACCGATGCTCAGATAAAACCGGCTGCTCGCTTCGTCCGGCTCCTTATCAATGACCCGGGCGTAATCGACCCGAACGGGACCAAGGGGGGTGATCAGGCGAAGGCCCACTCCTGCCCCCTTCCTGGTGTCGTCTATGTCAAACTCCTCCCGCGTTGTCCACACATTGCCGGCATCAAAAAATATGACACCCTTGATGCTCCGGTACAGGGGATAGCGCAGTTCGAGGTTATACACCCACAACACCCTCCCGCCGAGCGGAAGGCCTGTTTCCTCGTCGATGGGACCAAGTGAATCCTCCCTGAATCCCCTCACCGTGTTTCCTCCGCCGGCAAAAAAGCGCTCCTGGATGGGCACCGTGGTGGTCTGGCCGTAGACCCCGATATACCCCCCCCGTATGCCCAGGGCCCCCACCAACCTCGATGTGAAGGGATAAAAGGCCCTGCACTCCGCCTTGATGGTGTAGAAATCCTGGTCCCCCCCGATCCAGCTTCCCGCGAAATCCGTGGTGAGATTGGCGTACACGCCCTCACTCGGGTCGAGGAAATTGTCGCGGGAGTCATAGATCAGGGTCGGGCCGATGGCGCTGATGGTGTGCTCATGGTATTCCTCAGGCACCTCCGCAGGATTGATGGTGATGTCTTCCAGGCGGGTCAGGTCGATGTGGTAGGTCAGGCCGATGCGCAGCCGTCTCTTGAACGGTCTCCACAGGCCGAGGCTGAGCCCCCTGCTTCGCGTGTGATATTCCCGCCGGTCCTCCGTGGCGGTATAGATGCTGCCTTCGCCCTCCACCCTGTGCCGGGGGAGCAGCAGGGGATCCTTGAAGGTGATGGTGTATTTGGAGGAGCGACCCACCTCCTCCACCAAGTGCCTGGCCCCGCCGAGACCGGTGAGATCGGCCCTGAAGCTGCCGCTGATGGCCCTGCCCCACAGGTTGTCCTCCCTGATCTCCATGTACCCCCGGTACCCCAGCCGGGAACTGAAACCCACCCCCAGGTTGACCCTGCCTGTCTCCGTCTCCTCCACCTCGATCACACAATCTACCACCTCCGCACGCTGATCGATTCCCCGTGGCTCCACGCTCAGGCTGTTGAACAGCCCCAACCGGGAGAGCCTCTCCTGGGCATCCAGTATTCGCTGGTAGCTGAAGGGATCGCCGGATCGAAGGGGTGTGGCGAGCCGGATAACCTTATCCCGGGTCTTGAAGTTCCGCTCGATGTCGATCCTTCCGAACCGCGCAAAGGTCCCCTCGTTTATCCGGTAGCGGATGTCCACGGTTCCCGTCTCCTCATCCCTTTTCACCTCGGATGCGACCCGTGCATAGGGATACCCGCTGTTGCCGTAAAAAATGGACAGCCTCCGGCGGTCGTCTTCGAATTCACGAGGACGAAGCGGGCTCCCCTCCACCACTGTGAGCACCCCCCTCAGGGTCCGCTCCGAAAAGACCTTGTTTCCCTCAAAGGAAAGACGCTCCGCCACCATCCTGACCCCCTCTTCAACGATTATCCGCTTTTTGAGGCGCCGCCCCTTTCCCTCGGTCTTGGTGGTAATGCTGACATTGGGAAATCCCTCGGATCGGTACAGCGCCTCCAGTGCCTCCAGGTCTTTCTCGAACGTGACCTGTTTAAAGGGACGTCGCCGGAACAGCCAGAAGCCGCGAAGGGAGAGAAACTGTCTCCTCAGACGCTTTGTCTTGAGATGCTTGCCGTGTACGAATACGACATCCATGAGGTACTGTCTCCTGCCCTCGTCAATGGAAAACACCACCTCCCGGTCTCCCTGTACGTCCGGATCGCCGATATCGAAGCCGACCTTCACATCGATATACCCGCTGTCCCGGTAAAGGTCCGTTATCCTTTCGGAGCTCTCTTCAGCCTCCAACTGGTCAAAGAAGCGGTTCTCGTAAAACGTCACCACCGCAAGGATCTCCTCGCGGGAAAAATACCTGTTTCCCCTGATTCGCACCTGTACCTTCGGCCCCCGATAGATAAAGATGTCAAGGTACGCCCCATTGTCCTCGATCCTCTCCAGGTACCGGATATCCCCCCTCAGGAATCCCGCCCTGACCATCCGTTCCTCGAGTACCTTGAGCCGCTCCTTGAATCGTTTTCGTTTGAATACCTGTCCCTTTTTCAGCCCCAGGAGAAATTCGATGTCCGGCCCTTGACCCGGCCGGTCGTCAACAAAGGACACCTCCGCGATGCGTGTTCTCGGTCCCTTGTGGATGTCGATGACCAGGACGCCGAGGTTGTCCTCGGTCTTCTCCAGTGTGCGATCTACCCTTACCCTGTCGTACCCCTCATTTTGATAGACCCCTTCGATCCTCTCCACCACCTCCTCGACCCGCTCCGGCCGATACTCCTCACCGAGGCGTAGGGGGATCACCCTCTTAAGCTCCCTCTCGAAGATGGGAAAATTCCCCTTGATGCTGATGCCGCTTATGAGGGTTTCCGCAAAACCGGTTACCGGGAACGCCATCAGAAACACGAGGACCACCAGAAGGGGCATCCGGAAAAGACGGGGCCCCCCCGCAGCGCCTCCAGTCACCCGCAAGGCCCTCCTATCAGAATGAAAAACCGATGTTGAGATCAATCGAATAGGTCCCCTGATCATCCTGCGCCCCGATGAGGGTAAGATGGTCCGTGATGCTGTATTCCGCCTCTGCGATCTCGCGTTGCTCCTCACCCTTGAGGTGGGAGTATTTGATCTTCAAACGCTTTGACAGGGTCTTTCCCACCGTGAACTGCTCCACGCCCCCTCCCTCCTCCTGAAGCCTCAGGTTGAGGATATCCAGCCTGAAAAGGTCCTGGGGAAACATGTTGAGCCTGAGCATATCCAGCCCGGTATAGTAGGCGATATCCTCGCCGATGACGTTCGTCAGCACACTGCTCGTGGTACTGAGCATGAGGGAGAGGATATCGCGCTCCTGTTCCCTGCCGTTCTCCTCGGTGGTAAGGCCGAAAAATACCATATTCAATATCTCCGGCTGGGAGAGATACGGGGTGGAGCTGAACTGGAGGTTTGGTTTGCTCACCGGACCGAACACATTGATTCTGAGGCGATGGCTGTTGATGTCCTTCACGGCCACGGCGTTGATCGTGGGCTCGGCAACCGCCGGATCGTTCAGCGCTAAGCGGGCCGAGGTGATGTCGAACCGCTGGCTTCCGATGATGATTTCACCCTCGTCGACCTCAATCTCCCCGTCCAGCCAGGGCTCGTTGAGGGTTCCCCTGACGGAGAGGCCGCCGGTGAGACTCGCCACATAGAACGGGCTTCGTACCCGGAAATCATTACCCAGATCCAATCCCACGTTGAGGGTGGTCCGGCTTACCCATTTGCCCCATTTCCTCCCCAGACCCCTCTGCAGGAGTCCTTCGGTCTCCACCTCCCTCTTCCGGGCAAGAAGAAACTGCAGTATATCGCGGTAGGAGGTATGCCGGGCCTCCATGACCAGGATGTTCCCGCCCAGTATCCCGACGCCGGACGTGCCCACCCACTCGAGCTGTCCCTCCAGGAAACCCTTGTAGGCATCCCTCTTGTAAAGGTAAAGGTCCTCGATGCGGGCGGTGACGTCGAACGAATCGATCTCCGTTCCCTGATACACGACGATCCCGTTGATCACGATACCCCCGCCGCCGCGCGTGTATCCAACCAACTCTTTGATATACACGGATTGTTTCGTAAACCAGATCTCACCGTTGATGCTGTCGGCCCTGAAATTATACTCGGGCACTGAAAATCCACCCCCGGAGAGCAGTATCTTCCCGTCAAACAACGGCCTGGAAGTGCTGCCCCTTGCGTGCACGTCCAACTCGGCCTTTCCGCTCAGGCCTCGCGTCGCCGGCACATTGTCCTGAAAGACGGTCAGGGGCACTATGCCGGCGGCCTTCAGGTCGAATCGGTCAGGCAGCAGCCAGGTTCCCTGCACATCGAGCGAACCCCGCTCCCCCTTGATGGACAGGCCGGGTATGGTAATCTCCCTGCCCCGAAGAACGAACTCGTATCCCCCCACAACCTCGAAACGTCCGGGGGCCCCGGCAATGACCAGTTCACTGCCCCGAAAGGAGCCCGCAAGGGAGGAGATCCCCTCCCTGACCGCTCCCCGCACCTCGGACTTCCCGCTCATGGTCACCGAAAATTGGGGATCCTGAAATATCCCCGTATTCGGGTCCGCAATGGGAAATCCCTCCCACACAGAGGAAAAAGTAAAGGGGATCTCGCCACGAAGGTCAAGTGAACACAGGACATTACCCCAGGAATGGGTGAGGGAGGCCTGCACGTCATCACCCCTACGCTCAAATCCGCCGGTGACTGTCATGCCCCCTCTTCCCTTGTAGGAAAGCCCCTTCACCTCGAAGTTTCCCTCCATGTCCTTCCCTTTGCCTGAAACGGTGAGGGAGAGGGTGCCCTCCAGAGGAATGGTGCGACCCTCGTGCCACTCGAGGGGCATGACATGCCATGAGGAGGCATGGACCCGCATGGCAACCACATCATCTCTTCCCAGGGAAAGATCTACCTCTATGACCCCTTCCTCCCTGCGTGCAAAGACATTCCGAAAGCTGACGACGCCCGGACGAGTGGTGAATTCACCCTTCACCTCCCCCACCGGTTGACCCATAAGGGAGGTCTCCTCCCCTCTGAACGACCCCTCCGAGGTAACCCGTGACCCGCGCACATCCAAGGTACCCTCTCCGGACACCATCCCCTGAAAGGGGAACCCGGGCCGGTAGGGGATCGCCCCGGCAATCTCGGCAAGTGGCACCGCATGCGCCGACCAGGTGCAGTGAATCTCAGGCCGCACCCGGGCATGGGAGAGGTCTATTGCACAGGTCCCGGCGATCCTCCCCCCGTCCAGGGAGCCCTGCATATCATCGAGGTGCACCCTCCCATTGAAATAGTTATATTTCAGGCCCACCATATCCGCCCTGAGGTGCCTGAAGGTCACCCCTTTGCCCTGAAATTCCCCGGCAAACCGTGGCTGGTTAAGGTGCTCATCCATGTGCCCGCTGAAGGTGCCGCGTCCCTTGACAGGAAATCCCCAGATCCCGGATGCGAGATTCCTTTCCCGTATCTCGCCGGTGTAACTGATCCGTACCTTCTTGGATCGCAGATCATACTCCCCCTCCGCCTGGATTCGGTTTTCCCCCACTGCAATGGAAAAATCCTTCAGGGCAAGCAGATTCCTCTGAGAGGTGAATCGGGTCTCAATCTCCGCCTTTTGGCCGGCAAGGGCATGGGCCGGGGCAAACGGGGCCTCCACCCTGAGCGTGCCCTCGCTCTCCACCTGCCTTTGGGGCCATGTGATCCGCCAGTCCATGCTTCCGGTCCACAAAAGGTCGGTGCCCGGGAACAGGGAGGACCAGTTTTTCATCATGGAGGTGCTCGGAAGGCCTGCGGCGTGGATGTCCACCGTTGCCGTATGTTTTTTCAGCTCGATGAGCGATGACACGGCAAGGTTACCCTCCCTCCAGATCCCTTCCATATCCTCGAATGAGACAATCCCGAGGTGGTATCCGAACCGTCCCCGTACATTGCTGAAATGGTAGTCTCTCCAGGAAAACCGGGGTGCGCTGAGGTCCCCCTCGACCTTCATCTGCCGCCACTTCCCCCCTATCTTCCCTGTGGAGGTCACCTTCCCCTCCATCTGCCGGAAGGGCTTGAGAAAGATGGCCAGCGTATCGCACAGGAGCACCCCATTGTATGCCCCATCGAACACGATGCCCGGATGTCCCTTGGAAACTGTCCCCTTCCACCGCAGGTATCCCTCCTCGGGGAAGAGGACCTGCAGCGAATCCACGGTGATCCCCTCGCCGGTGAGGGAGCCCACGAGGCCCCCTGATTGCAGAAGGCGATATTGCCCCTTCCAGGTGCATTCCCCCTCCTCGAACGCCATCCGGACCGGAAAGGGACCCTTTGTGTCAAGTTTATTCGCCGAAAGGGAAAGGTGGCGGAGGGTTACACTCCCCTTCTTCTGTGGGAGGTCGACGGCAAGCTCCTGCCCCTCCACATCGATCCCGCCCACGGTTACGCTCCACCCCCCTCCCCTTCCCTGTTGGCCCTGTTTCAGCATGGGCATGAGGGCGGCATAATCACCGGTCCCTGCAAGGAGGGCCCTTCCCCTGAGCCCCTTGAGGGTAATGCGCCGTATGGCAACCACCCTTCTGAGGAGCAAAGCCGGATTGAATGATACATACACGCGCTCGGCAAGCACCCACAATGAAAAGTCTCCGGTCGCCTTGGACTCCACCCGCAGACCGGCTATGCGCAGCCGGAGGGGAATAAGGTCAAGCGACCATCGATCCCACACGACATTGAATGGTATATAGGCATTCAGATACTCCCGTATTCTTCGCTCCCCATATTGCTCGAGCAGGCCTTTCCCCCAGCGAAGGGCAAGGACGCAGAGAAGAATGACCAGCAGGACGACAAAAATTGTCCGCCGACGTGCTATGTATCGTGATACATTCATCATCTCCCGCCTACTCGCTTATGCCTGAGCATTAAACTGATACCATAGCATAATGCAACGCCTTTTGCATTATGCTGTGTGTGACACCGGCAATTCCGATTGTGACATTGCATAAGCATTATGGTGGACAGGCATATTGCGGAGTAACTATGTCCGCCCGCCACACTCCCATAATTTAGATTACTGGTGCGGTTCGGATGATTGCCTAAAAGAAAGGGAGGAATGAAGTGCCCCGTTCCGGACGGTCCGGTGCGGTGATTCGTCAAGACATGCGTGGAGGACGATGAATCAGGCGATTCTTACCACCACCCTTCTCGTAATGGTGCCCCCTGACTGGTCCCGGCCGGCCCCGGCAATCACCAGGTCAGATCCCTCTCTTTCAGCCCCTTGACCAGGAGAAGGGGGACAACGAAGAGAAGACAGGTGCCGACCTCATTCAGATCGATGATCTCGCCGATGATCCTGATTGCCTCCTCAAGGGTTTCGTCGTCCTTTACCACGGAGAAGATGGTTTTGTTGTAGTCCGATGTCTTGAGACTTTTTCTGAGCCCGGCAAAAATGGGGATATCGTATGCGAGCTTGTGCCCCATACCCACACTATCGATTATGGTGGCGCCGGAAATTCCTACCTCCACGAACGCCTCCAGGATCTCGTCCAGGAATTCCTCCTTGTTTAGTACCAATACGAGCAGCTTCATCCGCGACTCCTTGATAGGGCATGGTTCCCATTGTTGCCTGAGAATATAGCTTACCACAAAATTTCATTGCCGGTCAATGGCGTTGAAAACCCTGTCCAAATGTACAGGTCTGTCCCAAAATGGATGTCTCACCGGCCGGGTTTTCCCGAATTTGCTTATCATGCTTGACTTTTAGGTCAAACACAACATCTTGTATTGAATTTTAAATTTCCCTACTATATATCTTGACAAGTTTTGAGGGGTGTGTTATAGTTTTTGGCAAAATTCGGGTACCCTTGATCACATAAACCTCAACCCAGTTAAGGGGGGGAAAGAGATGCGGATCATTGCCATTGCCAACCAAAAGGGCGGTTGCGGAAAAACGACAACCGCAATAAACCTTTCGGCCTGCATCGCCAAGACCGGCAAGAAGGTCTTGCTGATCGATGTTGATCCGCAGGCCCATGCGACGCTCGGCTTAGGCATAAAGCCGGGTGATTTCGACTACAGTCTCTACGACATCCTCACCAGCTTCAGCGGTGACCTTCAGGCGATAAAGGAGAGCATCCTGAACATCTCTCCGAACCTTTTCTTGATTCCCTCGGAGGTGATCCTGAGCGCCGCGGAACAGAATCTCTCCCAGGCCAAGGAGAGGGAATACCGACTTTCCCGCGCCATTGAGCCGATCGCAAATGACTATGACTTCATCATCATGGACTGTCCTCCCAGCGTAGGCCTTCTCACCTTCAATGCACTTCTGGCATGTAAGGAGGCCATCATCCCCATAGAATCAAGTTTCTTCTCCCTGCATGGGCTGGGAAAGCTCATGGAAACGATCAACATCATCAACCGCAAATGCGGGCACCGTATAGAGGTGAACGCCCTCCCCACCATCTATGATCGCCGCACCCGTATATCCGAAGAGGTGATTACGGAAATCAAACGGTGCTTCCAGGACCATCACTTCAAGACCTTCATACGGGTAAATGTAAAGCTGAAGGAGGCGGCAAGCTACGGCCAGGCAATCACCGAATACTGCCAAAAATGCACCGGATTCGCCGACTACATGGAGCTCAGCAAGGAGGTCCTGGACATGGAGGCGATACGCGCGGAGCACGCAGCCATGCAGCCGGATGCCAGGCCTCCCAAGAGACTTGATTCCGGCATCCTTTTTAGCGTATACTCACCAGAGGCGTCCAGTGTGTACCTGGCTGCTGATTTTAACGAGTGGAAACCGGAACGGGAGCCACTCTTTGATATCGAAGGAAACGGGATATGGCAGCGCATCGTGAATTTGAGACCCGGACGATATCAGTATAAATTTGTAGTAGATGGCAAATGGATCAAGGACCCGGTGAATCCCAGGCAGCTCAATGGGCCCTTTGGCGAAAACTCCATTTGCGAGGTAGAGCCCTAAGCATTCGCACACATCGAATCGAGATTATGGAGAAAAAAAGGAAGTTGGGAAGAAGCTTGGAAGAGGTTGCCGATTTCTGGCTCACGTCCTCTCCTATTTCCCATGAATCGGATTCCGCAGGAGAGTCCCTTCCCCGCAATGCCCCGGGCCCAGGTCATGGTTTCACCAACAAGACCATCTCTATCCTTTACCCGGAATCCCTGAAGGTCAAAGGGCTTCTCCTCGCCAATTTCGCCCTGGAGCTGGCAAAACAAGGCTATGGCTCCTGCATACTGGATTATGAGCCGCACGATTCACCTGTGCGGCTGATCATGGACAGCCTGTTTCAGAGCTTTTCAAAGGGGGATGACAGTGAGGAACCCTCCCCCTTCCACCGGGTGCTGAAACTCTACGGATTGCCCGGCATTCATCTTTTTTCGCGATCCGAAGAGTCCCTTTCCCATACCCCTGTGCCGAATATCACTGACGACCTTTTTACGCAACTTGCCGGCAGCAACCTGCTGGAATCGATCATACTGCCTCATCACCCGGATAACCTTGAGATGATCTCGATGATGGAATCCCTTCCCCCCATCATCCTTTTGGTATCCAGGCCTCGAAGGGAATCGCTTCTGGTGTCGTATGCCTATATAAAAACCATTGCAGCAAAAAACCCTCAGGCCCAGGTATGGATGATCATGGATGAGGTCAAGGACCGGGACGTAGCGGTCAAGGCGTTTACCTGTTTGAATCAAGCCGCCATGCGCAATCTGGCGACCACATGCCTCCCGCTCAAATTCCTGGGATCGATCATCCATGACCAGGCCCTCGGCATTTCCCTGGCCACCCATTACCCGCTGGTGCTCTCTGAGCAACACTCGGTGGCACGGGACAGCATCATCCGAATAACCTCTAATTTTATTAAAACCATAGAGAATCCAGATTGAGCCCATGTCAAGGCTTTTAAAACCGATCACTATCACGGATCACCGGTTCCTGATCAAGGTCTTCGCAGAGTGTCTTGATGAATGGGATGACTGGAAGGTTCTCGATCAGGAGTTGGGGAGCCCTCAGCGCGGGACCATCGACATCCTGGCGGCTGACACGGAGCAGCGTCCCTACCTCGTCACCATCGGATACATCAACATCGAGGAAGGGCTGATTCGATGCCTTACCGGGTATCGCTGGTTCAAGGAAAATCTGACGATTCTCAAGAGGGTGTTCTCCCGGCAGGAGATCGACTTTGATCTGCCCGTCAATCTCGTTCTTATCGCCGAACAGGTCATCCCCGAGGCATCACGACTCGCGCAGGATATCTCGAAGGTGCCCATCAGCATCTTTCGCTACACCTGCTTCGGATCGAAGGACGACCCGCTGATTCACCTCGAACAACTGGACGGACAACCCCTGCCTCCGACGGGAAAGGGGCCGTCAAAGACTGAAGACACTCCGGTCGAGAAGAAGGGGTTGAATATCGACGAGATAAAGAGACGGCTCAAGGTCGAGCTCGCGGATCTGAGCGAAAAAGAGATAGAGGAGTTTCTGAATCTGGATCTGCCATAACTGGTGAGGCGCAGCCCCTCGCCCATTCCTTCATCCTCTCTTAAAATCATAAACTTATCGAATCAGGCCCCATACCTTTATTGATTTGTGGCCGACAATGGTATATCATACTTCTCTCTTTTTCAGGGTCACCAAGGGAACAGGATGTCTGCGAATATAAACAATGAATGCGACATAACCATCGAGAGCCTCTCCTTCGGGGGGATGGGGCTCGGCCGCGTCAACGGGCAGGTGGTGTTTGTCTCCCATACCGCACCCGGCGACAGGGTGAGGACCAGGATCGTCGCCCAGGAGACGGATTATCTGGTGGGGACCCTGGAAGAGATCATCGAACCCTCCCCACTGCGCGTCGAGCCCCCCTGTCCCCATTTCGGTGTATGCGGGGGTTGTCATTGGCAGCACCTCGATTACCAGGGCCAGCTCAGGCAGAAGGAATTTCTCCTGCAGGAGGCGTTCACCAGGATCGGCCATCTGGATGCGAGCAGCGTCAAACCCTGCATCCCCTCCCCGTCCCCGTTCCATTACCGGCACCGGATGCAGTTCAACATCAATCATAAGGAAAGAAAGCCGCACATCGGGCTCTACATGAGAAAGACCCACAACCTCGTGGATATCCGGGAATGCGTCATCGCCCACCACGCGATCAACACGATCCTTGACAAGGCATGGGAATGGGTGAACGGGACCGACGACAAGCACCTGCACGGACTGGATGTCACGGTGGACATGGCCGGAGAAACGGCCCTGGTGGTGCTTCGCTACATCAAGGGCTCCCTGGAGGAGAAGCAGGGGGACTTTCTGGCACTGCAGCGTCTCTGCCCCCAGATCAAGGGAGGGCTCATCCGGATCGAGACATACAAGAAGCCTTTAGCCGGCGCAGTGGGTGAGCAGAACATCGAGCTTGTGTACGAGAACATGACATTTACAATAGGCCCTGAGACCTTCATCCAGGTCAATCTGAAGGGAAACGAGATCCTCATTGCCCATGTGGTGGCCGCCATGCCCCCGGAAACGGAAAAGGTCCTGGAGCTTCATTGCGGCATGGGGAACTTCAGCATACCCATCTCCCGGCATACCCAGTCGCTTTTCGGCATCGAAAGCAACCCCGAGCCCTACCGCTATGCACTGATCAATGCCCACAACAACCGCAGACCGAATTGCCATTTTCTTAAAAAAAGCGATGTGCGAGGGATACGGCAGCTCATTAATTCGGGGATCGATTTTTCGGTGATGGTGATGGACCCCCCCCGGTCGGGATGCAAGGAGATCCTCGACTCCATCCCCAGCCTGGGACCGCGGCGGATCATCTACGTGTCCTGCAATCCCTCCACCCTGGCCCGCGATGTGTCCGTACTGGTGAAGGAGCAGGGCTACCGGGTCGACTCCGTCCAGCCGATCGATATGTTTCCCCAGACGTACCATGTGGAGAGCGTCACCGTGCTCTCCAAGACGTAATGAGCACATGCAATCGTTCAACGGAAAATCTCAATAGCGCGTCTCATCCCCCGTGTGGTGAGCGTTGCAGCGGGGTGCCGCCATGCCCGAAAAACCGACCCTCTTTCTCATAGACGGCAATTCATATCTCTACCGGGCCTACTACGCCCTCCCCCACTTGTCGAATTCCGCGGGACTGCCCACCAACGCCGTCCTGGGATTCACCAACATGCTCATCAAGGTGCTGCGTGAGGACCAGCCCGACTTCTTCGGCGTGGTGTTCGATGTGAAGGGCCCCACCTTCAGGGAGGAGGCATTCAAGGACTACAAGATCCACCGGCCCAAGACTCCTCCGGACCTCCTGGTGCAGATCCCCTATATCAAGAAGATCATCCAGTCCTTCGGCATCCCCACCCTGGAGCTGCCCGGATACGAGGCGGACGATGTCCTGGGCACCCTGAGCAGACGCGGGGAGAAGGAATTCAGGGTGTTCATCATCACCGGTGACAAGGACGCCTTCCAGCTCATCTCCGATTCCGTGTCCGTGCTGCGCGAAATCAAGGATCGGACCATCTATGACGCAGACAAGGTGATGGAGCGATACGGGGTGGAGCCCTCGCAGATACCCGACCTCATGGCCCTCATGGGGGACAAGATCGACAACATCCCCGGGGTCCCCGGCATCGGGGAAAAGCGGGCCACGGCGCTCATCAAGGAATACGGCACCCTGGAGAACCTGCTGGACAAGGTGGACACCGTCACCTCCCCGGCGCTCCAGCGCGCCCTGAAGGAGCACCGGGACCAGGCCGTCCTCAGCAAGATGCTCGCCACCATCCAAACCGACAGCCCGATAGAGGTGGACTGGGCGAGCCTCAAGGTGGGGGAGCCGGATGACGCCACCCTGATGGAGATCTTCAAGGAGATGGAGTTCTCCGGCCTTATGAAGCAGTTCGCCCCTGCAGGCACGCTCTCCGAAAAGACCTATACGGTGATCCTGGACAAGGGGGAATTCGACGCCCTGTGCGGCCGTCTTCGCACCGTGCCCGCGTTCGCCGTTGATCTCGAGACCACCGACCAGCGCCCCATGTGGGCGCAGATCGTGGGCATCTCCCTTTCCTTCGAGGAACACCGCGCGTTTTACATCCCCATCC
>JBLIRP010000020.1:0-45094 GCA_049472355.1 bacterium
TATTTAGCGTTAAGGGGTTGTTGCAGCAGGTAAGTGGCTTGCCCATTTTTGTTGCACTGTACCGCCCCATCCACTGACGTCCCCACCTGTAGCTGGATCTAAATCAATTGTAAGAGTAAGTAACCCACTTGCGCCAAAGTTAGTTACATTTGTGTTTATTGTTACCGTCATTACTGAAACTGCACCCGTACCAGCGACGGGAGGTCCATCAGAAGGGGAAATAGTTGGAATAGTGAAATAATATAAGTCCCGGAAACTTTTGAATTCATCATAAAGCGTGCCTGGCAACGGATTTGCCGCGTCACCCTGTTTCGGCCAGTAGCCTGTCGCGTTCGCTCGCTCAATCAGGTATGTCTTAATTGCACCGAGCGTAGTGACCCCCTCGCTCGCCCTCGCCCTGTAAACATAATTGGAATAGATCGGAACTGATATGGCGGCCAGGATGCCTATCATGATGATGACCACCATAACCTCGATGAGGGTGAACCCCCCCTCACTCCGTCGCTGCGCTTGTAATCCTTTGATCATTGCACTATCCTCCTTGGTTAGACCTTATACAAAATTCAATGCAAAAAACATACCGGTTTTGACACAAACCGACACTTCCCATTATTTCACATATGGGCAGAAAAATCCAAAAAAAACTTATGAGGGGGAACGCCGTATGACAACGCTGTACGACAATTAATAAAGAAAAACAGCATATGGTTTATGCTGTGCTGAAACGGGACGTTGAATGAATACCATACTGTTGGAAAGGAATACGTTAGCGCCTCACCCCCTAATGAGTGCATGGTGTGACAGATGCTGCCGTCCATCCGGACCCGGGGGGTAACACACCCCGTGATCATCCCTGGGCCGTGAATAGACCGGTCGTGCTCTACAAAGATACCCATTTTGATGGTATCATTGCTTATACCGTTTGTCAAGGAAAATATCAAGGATTACAATGAGGTTTCGCGCTTCACTCCATACGCTGGGTTGCAAGCTGAACCAGTTCGAAACGGCTTATCTGGCCCGCTGGTTCGAGGAAAACGGGTACACCGTGGTCCCCTTTCCTTCGCAGGCGGAGGTGTACGTGATCAACACCTGCACGGTGACCGCCAAGAGCGAGCATCACTCCAGGAATGCGGTGAGAAAGGCGGTCCGGGCAAACCCCGAGGGTGTGGTGATCGTGACCGGGTGCGCGGTTCAGGTCAATCCCCGGGCCTTTGCCTCGATACCGGGCGTATCCGCGGTGATCGGAAACCGGGAAAAGGCGGATTGCTCGATTCTTGCTGGCCTGCTGCGCAGGGAAGAAAGGGCCGGGGTCATGGTCACGGGCTGGGGCGCGGAGCAGGAGCCCCTGGCGCCCATGGCCATCCGGCGGTTTGCGGAGTATACCCGGGCGTTCATCAAGGTCCAGGAGGGGTGCGACGCGCATTGCGCCTACTGCATCGTGCCCAGGGCGCGGGGGCCGGCGCGCAGCGCCCCCATGGGGCACATCGCCGTCCAGGCGGAGGAGCTTTGGCGGGCCGGGTACCGGGAGATCGTGCTGACGGGCATACACCTGGGCAGGTACGGGAGGGACCTGCGCCCGCAGCGCTGTCTCCACGAGCTGCTCAGCCTTCTGCTCGACAACTGCGGCACGAACAGGCTGCGCCTCTCCTCCATCGAGCCGAACGAATTCACCCCTGAGCTGATTGGCCTGATCGGTGCATCCTCCCGGGTGTGCCCCCACTTCCATATCCCCCTGCAGAGCGGGAGCGCAGGGGTGCTGCAGCGCATGGGCCGGGGGTATTCCCCGGGGGAGTACGGGGAGGTTGTCCGGGAGATTCTCCGGGCATGCCCGGACGCAGGGATCGGCGCCGACGTGATGGTGGGGTTTCCCGGGGAAACAGGGGAGGATTTCGCGGACACCTGCCGGGTGGTGGAGTCCCTCCCCCTTGCCTACCTGCACGTGTTCAGCTTTTCACCGCGGCCCGACACCCCTGCCGCGCTGATGCCCTGCCAGGTGGACGGCGTCGTCAAGAAGGAGCGGAGCGGGCGCCTGCGGCGCATCGGCAGGGATAAGAGGGCGGCGTTCCGGTCCCGCTTCCTGGGAAGGGACCTTGAGGCCCTGGTGCTGGGCCAGGCCGGTCCCCGGCGGGGATTCCGCACGGCCCTCACCGGGAACTACATCCCGGTGTTCGTGGAGGCGGGCGAGGAGATGGTGAATCGGCTGGTCATGGTGAGGCCGCGCCGGATCACCCCGGCGGGCGTGTGGGGAACGGTCGCCTCCTTGGTGCCATGAGCACCTCGTCTTGCGTGGGTGCGGTTTTTCAGGTACAATGAAACGATTTTTCATTGAAATCCTTGTGACTTATTACAGGAGACGGACGTGCGCTATTCACAGTTGTTGCTGACGACGCTCAGGGAGGCGCCGGGCGAGGCTGAGGTCGTAAGCCACGCCCTCATGATGCGCGCCGGGATGATCAGGAAGCTCGCCGCCGGGATCTACGACTTTCTCCCCCTGGGATGGCGGGTGATGACAAAGGTCGGGCGGATCATCCGCGAGGAGATGGACCGGGCGGGCGCCCAGGAGGTGTTCTTGCCCGTGCTCTGCCCTGCGGAGCTGTGGCAGGAGAGCGGCCGGTGGGATGTGTACGGCAAGGAGCTGATGCGGATCGTTGACCGGCATGAACGGCAGTTCTGCCTGGGTCCCACCCACGAGGAGGTCATCACCGACCTGGTGCGGCGGGAGGTCCGCTCCTACCGCCAGCTTCCCGTAAACCTCTACCAGATCCAGACCAAGTTCAGGGACGAGATCCGGCCCCGGTTCGGCCTGATGCGGGGAAGGGAGTTCATGATGAAGGACGCCTACAGCTTCGACCGGGACGAGGAGGGAGCGGAGCGATCCTACTCTTTGATGTACACGGCCTACAACCGGATATTTACCCGCTGCGGCCTCGTGTTCAGGCCGGTCGAGGCGGACACCGGTCCCATAGGGGGGAGCTTTTCCCATGAATTCATGGTGCTCGCCGATTCCGGTGAGGATTCCATTGTGAGCTGTTCCTCCTGCACCTATGCATCGAACCTGGAGAAGGCGGAGTGTCCTGCCCCGGCTCCGGACCCCCGGGCGGCTGAGATGAAGGCCGTGGAGGAGGTGGAAACACCCGGCAAGAAGGCGGTCGACGAGGTGTGCGCCTTTCTGGGCCGGCGTCCCGAGGAGCTGGTCAAGACCCTTATTTACACCCACGACGGCACCGCGGTGGCGGTGCTGGTGCGGGGCGATCACGAGGTCAACGAGGTGAAGCTCCGGAATCTCCTTGGGGTCCCGGAGGTGGTGCTCGCCGATGAGGCGACCGTGCAGGCGGTCACCGGCGCGCCGAGCGGCTTTTCCGGCCCTGTGGGGCTGAAGGGGATAATGCTCCTTGCGGACCTTTCGGTGCGCGGGATGCACAACGTGGTGGTGGGCGCCAACAAGGGGGACACCCACCTGATCAATGTGGACATCGGCCGCGATGTCACCCCCGAGCGGTTTGCGGACCTGCGGGTGGTCACCGTGGGGGACCCGTGCCCGCGGTGCGGAGGGAGATTGAACATGCACCGGGGGATCGAGGTGGGACACGTATTCAAGCTGGGCACGAAGTACAGCAAGGCCATGAAGGCGACGTTCCTCGACGAGGAGGGAAAGGACCGGTTCATGGTCATGGGATGCTACGGCATAGGGGTCGGAAGGACCATGGCCGCGTCGATCGAGCAGAACCATGACCGGGACGGCATCATATGGCCCCTGCCCATTGCGCCCTTTCAGGTGCACCTGCTTCCCCTCAATATGGACAACGAGGAGGTCTCGGGTGCTGCGGAGGAGATCTACCGGGATCTGCTGAAGGAGGGGGTCGAGGTGCTCATCGATGACCGGGATGAAAGCCCGGGCATCAAATTCAAGGATGCGGACCTGGTGGGGCTTCCCCTGCGGGTCACGGTGGGGATAAAATCGCTGAGGGAGGGAAAGATCGAGCTTAAATGGCGGGATTCGAAAGAGGCGGTCAAGGTGGATCGCGGCCGGGTGATCCGGGAGGTGCAAGAGATGATCGCGACCAGGGGGCGTGAAATCGCCTCCCTTTTGGAATCATGCCCGTAAGAAAGGGGTTGTGGAGCAATGTCATGTGACGCCGACGCTCACGAAAACAGGAACGAATTGAAGAAGCTGTTCAAACGACTTGGCGAGGTCATCAACGATACCCTCTCCCATTCCGAGGAGGTCCAGGAGATACTGCGTGAGATCAGGGTCCTCGGCATGGGAGTGGATCTGTCCATGGTCATCGGCCTCGGCCTGTATTCGCATGCTGACGGCACCCAGGAGATACTGTTCGATTCGGACGAGGAGGAGATCCGCTTCGAGTTGACGTCCGCCGACCGGGCCTTTCTGGATCAGTACAAACTGAAATTGATCATGGATGCGACGGAAACCGCCGAGGGTTGATAATCACATTATACATGGATGAGGAGGAATACCATGCATGAACGGAAGATTCTCCTTTCTGAGAAAGAGATTCCCCGCTACTGGTATAATATTCTGCCCGAGCTGAAGGTCCCGCTTTCCCCACCGCTGAATCCCGGAACGCAGAAACCGATCGATCCCTCGGACCTTGCCGCCATATTTCCCATGGCCCTCATCGAACAGGAGATGAGCCCCCAGGCGGAGATCCCCATTCCCGAGGAATTGATGGACATCTACGCCCTGTGGAGGCCCACGCCGATGTTCCGCGCCTTCAATCTGGAAAAGGCCCTGGACACGCCCGCGAAGATCTATTACAAGTACGAGGGGGTAAGCCCACCGGGGAGCCACAAGCCCAATACCGCGGTGGCCCAGGCTTACTACAACAAACAGGCGGGAATCAAGCGCCTTGCCACGGAAACCGGGGCGGGCCAGTGGGGAAGCGCCCTCAGCTTTGCATGCAGCCATTTCGGCATGGAGTGCAAGGTGTACATGGTGAAGGTGAGCTACCAGCAGAAACCGTACCGGCGCTCCATGATGGAAGTCTGGGGCAGCACGGTCGTTGCGAGCCCCAGCAGAGACACCCAGGCCGGCCGTTCGATACTGGATCAGGACCCCGATTCGCTGGGGAGCCTCGGCATCGCCATCAGCGAGGCGGTGGAGGACGCGGCCACCCACGAGGGCACCAACTACGCCCTGGGGAGCGTGCTGAACCACGTCCTCCTGCACCAGACCATCGTGGGACTGGAGACAAAGAAGCAGTTCGAGAAAATAAAGGTAAAGCCGAATGTCATCATCGGCTGCTGCGGCGGCGGAAGCAACTACGGCGGCTTCATGATCCCCTTTGTCAGGGACAAGATGGCGGGCGCGGATATCCGGTTCGTGGCGGTTGAACCCACCGCATGCCCCACCTTCACCAAGGGGGAGTTTCGCTATGACTTCGGAGACACCGCGAAGATGACCCCGCTCATGAAGATGTACACCCTGGGCCACGATTTCGTGCCTGCGGGCATCCACGCCGGAGGGCTTCGGTACCACGGGGATGCCCCGCTGCTGAGCCACCTGGTGAAGCAGGGGATCGTCGAGGCGGTCGCCTATCATCAGAACCCGGTGTTCGACAGCGCCCTGCTCTTTGCAAAGACCGAGGGCATCATCCCCGCGCCTGAGGCCGCGCATGCGATCAAGGCGGCCATTGAAGAGGCCATGCGATGCAAGGAGGAAGGGACTGAGAAGGTCATCGCCTTCAACCTGAGCGGACACGGCTATTTCGATCTTGCCGCCTACGACGCCTACCTGTCGAAGAAGCTGGAGGATTACGAGCATCCCGGCGAGAAGATCAAGGAGGCGCTGAGCAGGCTTCCGGTGATCAGCGGATATTGACATCGTTTAATCGCTTCGGGTTTAATTGCCCGAGGTTTGTTTCGATACAATACACGGTTCTGCTTTGATACCCCGCAGATTGCTGCGGGGAGGCTTCATTTGTTTGATGGGCGCCCGGCGCCATATGGTATGGCGCGGGCGCCCGGTGATGTGTCATGGAAAAGGACGTACAACGCACCAGTGAACCCGACGAAACCGGGCATTTCGGTCCGTACGGGGGGAAATATGTGCCTGAGACCCTCATGCCCGCCCTGGAGGAGCTCGAGGCGGCCTACCTCGAAGCGAAGCAGGACAAGGAATTCCAGGATGAGCTCGCATACTACCTGCGCCAGTATGCGGGAAGGCCCACCCCTCTCTATTTCGCCGGGCGCCTGACGGAGCATTTCGGGGGCGGCCGGATCTATCTCAAGAGGGAAGACCTGTGCCATACCGGGGCCCACAAGATCAACAATACCCTGGGCCAGGTGCTCCTTGCCCGCCGCATGGGAAAGACCCGTATCATTGCGGAGACCGGCGCGGGACAGCACGGGGTGGCCACGGCAACGGCCGCGGCCATGTTCGGGCTGGAGTGCCGAATCTACATGGGCACGGAGGACATTCACCGGCAGGCCCTGAATGTGTTTCGCATGAAGCTCCTCGGCGCCACCGTCACCCCGGTGGAGGCGGGAAGCCGCACCCTGAAGGATGCCATGAACGAGGCAATCCGCGACTGGGTGACCACGGTGCTGAACACCCACTACGTCATAGGGTCGGTGGCGGGGCCGCATCCCTATCCCATGATGGTGCGAGATTTCCAGGCGGTCATCGGGGAGGAGACCATGCGCCAGATCAGGGAATCGGAAGGCCGGGACCCTGACTTCCTTGTTGCGTGCGTGGGCGGTGGGAGCAACTCCATGGGCCTCTTCTACCCGTTTCTCCCCAATCGGTCGGTTGCCATGGTGGGCATCGAGGCGGCGGGCCTGGGCATCGAGACGGGAAAACACGCCGCTCCCCTCTGCCACGGCACCGTGGGGGTCCTCCATGGGAGCAAGAGCTACCTGCTCCAGGATGACGGCGGCCAGGTCCGGATCGCCCACTCGGTGTCCGCGGGGCTCGATTATCCGGGGGTGGGGCCCGAGCACAGCCTCCTGAGGGATTCAGGCAGGGTGCGCTATGAGGTGATCACCGATCAGGAGGCCCTGGAGGCATTCCGGCTCTGCTCGGAGCGTGAAGGGATCATCCCCGCACTGGAGAGCGCCCATGCCCTGGCCTATCTGAAAAAACTCGCCCCGACGTTGAACAAGGAGAAGATCATCGTGGTATGCCTGTCGGGACGGGGTGATAAGGACGTGCAGGAGGTCGCCCGGATCATCGAGGAGAGCCATGGATAGGATCAGCCAGGCATTCTTGAGGGCGCGGGAGGAGGGACGGAAGGTATTCATTCCCTTCATCACCGCAGGCGATCCCGATCTCGGCGTCACCCGCAAGCTCGTCCTGGCCCTTGCACGGAGCGGGGCCGACCTGGTGGAGCTCGGTGTCCCCTTCTCCGATCCCCTTGCGGACGGACCGGTCATTCAGCGCGCCTCCCAGCGTGCCCTGGCCCACCATATAACCCTCAGCGGAATATGCCGATTCGTCAAGGACCTCCGGAGAGAGACCGACGTTCCGATCGCCTTGATGAGCTACTACAATCCCATCCTGCATCCGGGGATCGAAAATGCGGTGCGGATGATGACCGATGCGGGCGTGGATGGGCTCATCTGTCCCGATCTTCCCCCGGAGGAGGGGGAGGAAGTGATCGCCCTGGGCCGTACCCATGGGATGGCCACGGTGTTCTTTCTCGCCCCGACAAGCACGGAGCGGAGGATTCGGCTCGTTGCCGAGCGATCGACCGGTTTTATCTACTATGTTTCGGTCACCGGGGTGACCGGTGCCCGGGATGACCTTCCCGACTCCATCAGGGAGCACCTGAGCCTGATCAGGACCATGACCGACAAGCCGATCGCCGTCGGGTTCGGGGTGTCGCGGCCTGACCAGGCGGCCCGCATCGCGCAATGGGCCGATGGGGTCATTATCGGGAGCGCCATCATCAAGATCCTGGAGGAACACGATTTTTCCGAACAGGCGGTACAGGCGGTCGGGGAATTCGCATCGACCATACAACGTTCAATGGAGGGCCGACCATGAGGGCTGACAACATGAAGAAACGTGGTTCATTCGTTCGTACGGCGGTATGCATCGGTTTAATTCTCGTCTTTCTGGGCCTTTCCGGGTGCGGATGCCTCACCCCTGATGTGCCGTGTGTGCCCGGGGCGCACAGCTCGTTGACCGGGAAATAGGAGGCGCGACCATCAATCACTGCATAGGAAAAGGGTCTCAAGTGCGGTACCGGGTGGTGTGCGCCCTTGCGCTGTGCACCCTCCTCGTTGTATTCTCCTGCAGCAAAGGGAAGAAGGTCCTCACCGATCAGGACCTCTATAACAAGGCCTCGGATTACGTGGACAGGAAGAAATACTATCAGGCGGGCGAGGTCCTGGACCGGCTGGCGCAGGAATATCCCGAGAGTCCACTGATGGCGGAGACCCGCCTCAAGAGGGCGGATGTCCATTTCAGGCTCAAGGAGTTCGATCAGGCGCGGGCGGAGTACGACCAATTCCTGAACCTCCATCCCGTGCACCCCCAGGCGCCCCTTTCCCGGTTCCGGATCGCCATGACGCATTTTGAGGAGATTCTGGACATCGATCGGGATCAGACTGCAACCATCAAGGCCCTGGAGTCATTTGAACGATTCCTCAAGGAGTATCCGCAGAGCGACCGGGCATCCGAGGCCAGGGAGAAGATCACGGCCTGCCGCGAACGACTTGCGGAGCATGACCGTTACGTGGCCCGGTTCTACCTCAAAACAGGCTCGTACCGGGCGGCCCGCGGCAGGCTACGAAAGATCTGGGAGCTGTATCCGGAGATATCGTGGAGGGATGAGGTCCTGTTCCTTCTGGCGGAGACCTATAAACTGGAGGGGATGGTTGACGAGGCCACCTATGTGTTGTGCACCCTCAGGCGGACATTCCCCGAGAGTCCGCATATCAAGGGGATGACGTTTTCATGCGAGGATATGGCGACGCTCGGCGTTTTGCCCTGATCGCGCTTCTCATTATCCCTGTTGGGCTTTTTTTATGCCTGGATTGCGCCCCCCGCTCGAAAGGGGAATCCGAGCGGGCGATAGGGGAGGTGCTGGCCCTCCGTGAACAGGCCATGGAAGGGAAGGATATCGATCTGTATATGCGGTGCATAGCGGAGGCGTATCAGGACGGCAACGAGACGTATACCTCGATACGTGAACGAATGCAGCAGAATTTCAGGGCATTCGAGAGGATTGATTTTTCCCAGTTCAACCGGACCATCTATCCGGAGGGCGACAGCGCAACCGTGGTGCAGGAATACGAGATCGGCTTTATTTTTGAGGGAAAGCGGGACTACGTGAGGGGGAAGGAAAAGATCCTCCTTAAGAAGGACCCCGGGGGATGGAAGATCATTAAGGGGATATAGAGCATGAGCACAAAAAATGTCCTTTTCCGCGTTCTGTGCGCGGTTTTCCTGTCGTTTACCTGTGTGGTGTGCCGTGCGGCGGCGGTGCATGCCGAGCATACCACCTTCGAGCAAAACGGCGATGAGCATGCCGAGAAGGCGCACGAAGGGGGCAGTATCAACATTGCCTGCACTGATACCGTGCGCACCCTTGATCCGCAAAAGGCAACCCTGGTTGCCGAGCGCTGGGTGCTCGAGCAGATCTATGACGGTCTTTACGAGTATGATACCAACGACCGCATTGTTCCCGTGCTGGCGACGGATTATCCTGATCGGACCGCGGACGGGACCCTGCTGATCCCTCTGCGCTCGGGGATCCTTTTCCATGACGGCACCGAGTTTGATGCCAATGATGTGGTATTCACCCTTCAACGACTCTTGAATCCTGCAACACAATGTCCCACCCGCGAGCTTTTCCAGCGCTTCGAGGCCGTTGAGGCGGCCTCGAAACTCATGGTACGGATACGCATGGGCACTGATTGCCCCGATGCGGAGGAACTGCTCACCCGCATCGAGGCGCGTCCCCTTCCCGAGGAGACGGTCACCCGGTCCGGGGACCGTTATGGGCAGGTCATCACGATCGGCGCCGGTCCCTTTCGTCTCAGTGAATGGGACCGGGAGAAGCAGATAATCCTGGTAAGGAACTATTCCTACGCCTTGCGGGGCCCCCTTATTCATAAGGCGATCTTTTCCTTTCCGCAACCGGGGGTGGATCCCGTACGGGAGCTCAAGCGGGGACGGATTGAGATTATCTCCCCCATTTCCCCCAAGGGCGCCTCCATCCTTTCCTCCTGGCTCTCGTTGCGGGTGGAGGGAAAGGCCGGTCAAAGACTGTGCCAGATCTACCTCAATTGCGAGGAGTATCCCTTTGACCGCCCCGGGATTCGACGGGCGATCTCCCTGGGCATAAACAGGGCCGAGATCATCCATCAGGTATTTCATGGCTTTGCCGAGATCGCCGATTCGTGCATACCGCCGTGGCACCGGTATCATGATCAGCATGAGGCCACCGTCAATGCATACGACCCCAACACGGCACGGAGAATACTCGTCTCAGAGGGATTTACGGAGGAGTTCCCCGTCTCGTTCTCCCTCATGTATACCGACGCCCTCCCCTTCTCCGCTATGGCCTTGATTATACGGGAGCAGTTGTCCCACGTTCATGTCCAGGTCCATCTCGTGCCCCTTGCAAAGGATGTCCTCTTCGACTACGTTTACGGCAGGAAGGGACGGGATCGGGCACTTTTTCAGGCGGCCCTCGAGGACTGGGAGGACTGGCGGGGCGGCGGCGGCGCGGAACAGTTTACCTGGCGGTTGTATCACAGCTCCTCACCGGAGAATAAGGTGGGAAACATCCGGCATCCGTGGGAGGAGGACCTTGCCGGGGCGGTAACAGCGTGTGATCCCGCAGCCAGGCAGGCACTGTTCGCGCAGGCCGTCACCCGGATCGAGCAGGCCGTGGTAGCCATTTACCTGTGCTATCCCCACCGGATATGGGTCGCGCGCAACTGGGTCAACGGGGAATTCTGCAATTCACTCGGGAACCTCTTTGTGGACAGGGTATGGGTCCGATGACCCTCCTGGAGGTTCGTTCGCTCCGGACCTCTTTCTTCGTCTCCGGCGGCATGCTCCAAGCGGTGGACGGCGTCGATGTGTCCATCGACGAGGGGGAGACCATCGGGTTGGTCGGCGAATCGGGTTGCGGTAAGACGGTCCTCGCACTCTCCATAATCCGGCTTGTACCGGACCCTCCGGGCAGGATCATGGGCGGGGCCGTTTTCTTCAAGGGCGCCGACCTTCTTGCCCTGAATCAGGAATCGATGAGAAAGATCAGGGGGAACGAGATATCCATGATCTTTCAGGAACCCATGACCTCGTTGAACCCGGTGTTTACCATAGGTGATCAGATAGATGAGGTCATACGGCTCCATCAGGGGCTCGATCGAAGGAGGGCGCGGGAAAAGACCATTGAGATGCTGGAGATGGTCGGCATCCCCGACCCGGGAAAACGGGTCAATGGGTATCCCCACCAGCTTAGCGGCGGCATGCGGCAGCGCGTTATGATCGCCATGGCACTTGCCTGCGAGCCGGGGCTGCTGATCGCCGACGAGCCCACCACTGCGCTCGATGTCACCATCCAGGCCCAGATTCTGGATTTGATCGAATCATTGAAGGAGCGGATCGGGATGTCCGTGCTTATCATCACCCACGACCTGGGGGTGATTGCGGAGATCAGCCAGAAGGTCTCCGTCATGTATGCGGGCCGGATCGTGGAACATGCCCCGGTGCGCGATCTTTTTCACCACCCTCTCCATCCCTACACGGTCGGCCTCTTGACCTCGCTTCCCCGATTGGACGAGCGGGGAGGGGCCAGACGGAGGCTTGCGGCCATTCCCGGGATGGTTCCCGATCTTCGCCTGGTGCCCAAGGGGTGTCCCTTCCAGCCTCGTTGCGATCGGGCAAGGCCGCATTGCACCGAAGAACCACCGGGGCTTATCGAGATTCAGCCGGGACATTGGGTGAGCTGCTGGGAGGCAGGCGGGTGAGCAACAACGGGCCGCTGCTGCGCGTTGAGGAACTGACCAAGCATTTTCCCGTCAGGGGAGGGGTCTTTTCCCGGGTGAAAAGGTGGGTGCGCGCAGTGGACGGGGTTTCCTTCACGCTTCCTTCGGGGAAAACCCTGGGTCTTGTTGGGGAGAGCGGCTGCGGGAAATCCACCATCGCCCGGACCATCCTCAGGCTCATGGAACCTACCGCCGGACGCATCCTTTTCCGGGGGGAGGACATTGCCGCATGCCCGGCCCGCCGGATACGGATAATCAGAAAGAGCATCCAGATCGTATTCCAGGACCCCTATGCATCCCTGAATCCCCGTATGAATGTCGGGTCCATCGTGGGGGAGCCCCTGGTCATTCATAAGGCATACCGGGAAAGGGAGGAACTGCACGAGCGGGTGGTGTATCTTCTTGAAAAGGTGGGCCTGTCGCGGGACTGTCTGAAGAAATACCCGCATGAATTCAGCGGCGGACAGCGGCAGCGTGTAGGGATCGCCCGTGCGCTGAGCCTGAATCCGGAGCTGATCGTTGCCGATGAGCCGGTTTCGGCGCTGGATGTCTCGGTAAGGGCGCAGGTCATCAACCTGTTCAAGGACCTTCAGGAGGAATTCGGGCTCAGCTACCTGTTCATCGCCCACGATCTGAGCCTGATCCGGCATATAAGCGATCATGTTGCAGTGATGTATCTTGGCAAGATCGTGGAGACGGCAGCGGTGGATGATCTCTTTGATTCGCCCCTCCATCCGTACACCCAGTGCCTGATTGCCGCGGTGCCGGTCCCTGATCCGGATGTGCGCACCCGGAGAATCGTCTTGAAGGGGGACGTGCCCTCCCCCATCTCTCCTCCCTCGGGGTGCCGTTTTCACACCCGGTGCCCCTATCGTATGCCCGTGTGCTCGGAGAAGGAGCCTCCCCTGGAGGAGGTGTGCACGGGACATTTCGCCGCCTGCCACCTGGTGGGCGCCAAGGCATAGCGAATCACTCCCCCTCCTGTTTCACGTGGAAAAATCTGTGGCTTCTTCCCATGCAGGGCCACTCCCTTCATCGATCGGTACCGGCAGGATGACCCTCAGCGAGGGATGGTATATATTGGGTTTTCAGCCGCCTCACGGGCGGCCTATCGGACTCTAATCACGTCACCCCCCGCATTCGGATGGCTCACCGGGTACGGGCGGCTGCGGTGAACGGGTGACCGGTTGCGGTATGGTGATGCTCGGAAAACCCGACGAGAAGAGAAGGCCCTGGGTGGTGGGGAAGTTGAGCATTGACCGGGAACCGGTAAAGTGCGATGTGTAGGCAAGGTTCATAAAGGCCGTGGTATATGGTGTAAACTGGAATGAAGCGTTGCCGAATATTTGTTGGGTGAATTGCTGCTGAGGTTGGTAGAACATGAACGAGGTCAATGCCGTCGATGAGGTGCTGCTCGTGCTTCTGGTGGTCTGGGAGGTCTTTTTGACCTTCGGGATCTTTTGGGGATCCACCCTTTGGGTCATGGGAAGGCCCATATCCGTCCAAGACACGGAATCGTTTTCATCGGTGATCGCATAGGTGTATTCCACCACCCGGTGATGCACGGTGGCTTCGTCACAGGAGAATCGTCCCGGGTATCCGCGATAGCCGTTGTACATGCCCTTATACCCCGATCCCTGGAACCCTCCCCTTCCCCCGGGGAAGCTCGCCGATTCCTTCAGTTTATTATCAACCTCGTAGATATTGGTAAAGCCGTTTTCCTCCAGTTGCAGCGCTGCATACGAACTTCGATTGCCGCTCCTGCATATGATGATCAGGGGTTGAGTCTTATCGTAACCGAATGTCTGCTCGAAGAGTGCCTCGAAATCGGGATTTCTTCGGTAGATCTCATTGCCTTCATCGTCGGTGCCCTCAAGAAACTCCCAGGGGATGAGATAGGCGATGGGTTCTCCGTCAGGCTCCAAGGCGGCGTTTCCCACAAAGACATACTCCTCCAGCGTCCTTACATCGACCAGGGTTGCCTCGTCGTTTTGTACCATTTCATAGGCCTCATAGGCGGTTATCAGCTCAAAGGCACGTGCACCTTGCAGAAGAATGCCGGTGACAAGGAGTAACACACAGAAAAGAACTAAAGAGAGCCTTGCGTCTTTCATCGCCAACCTCCTTAAACTTGAGGTAAGTGAAGGTTTTCCGGAACCTTTATCTATGAACACGCAAAATAGCGATCATTAAATCCCTTTTGTACCGGGATATGATTGAGAGATTGTTTTTACTATGAACGAAGCAGTGATTGAACGTAATCACTACGATGACGACGAAGTCTATTAGAATATGTTAATATTATAATTATTCCGTCTGTACATGTCAAATTCAAATTGATCATTTTCAGATGCGCGTTGAATCACGATGCCTTACACTGAAAACCAGGGGTTCGATACGAACCCGCAAGTCCGAGTTGAGAGGATCTTGTAGCCCTGTATTTTACAAAAAAAAGGGAACAAACGGAAGACCTCCGGTAAGGCAAATTTTTTATGGGTTGTATAGGGAGATAGAGGGATGCCGGCTCAATTCCCGCTGTTCGATCCCACCATCTTCTCGATCAGTTGGCTGATCCGTGGGTTGGTGCAGACCTCGAAGTAGCGCCGGGGGGTCCACTCTATGAAGTGGAAATCGTGGGGATCGACCCGGGCCACCTGTGCCTCGCGGATATAGAGATTCTGGTAGCCTCCGGTCACGGTGGGGAAGCTCCCTGTGTGTATCCAGGTCTTTTCCTTCCACAGACCCGGCATGGTGAGCTCGAAGCAGCGGAGGGATATCTCCTTGCCCAGCTTGACGAATGCCTCCTCATTGATCTGTATCCCGTTGACATTGTAACGGACGAGCTGTTCATCGGCGATCTTCGGATCGATCTCCTCGTCAGGGATGGATTGAAACACGTAGAGGTTAAAGGGGAGGTTCTTGTCACCCAGTGACTTGCGAATCGTTTTGGCGCAGCTCGATAGGCGGTCGGAAAGGTTGAGTGCGGGGGAGATCATGATGCGGTTAGTGCCGTCGAACAAAAACATGGGTGATGCATCCATGAAGCAGATGCCGATGCCGAGTTCGAGGATGGGGAGCTTGTTTTTGATGCATTCCTCGTTGTAATGCTTGATGATGCGCAGCATGTTCTGGGCGAGGCCGCATGCCCTGGCCACGGTGTACCAGTTGGTGGCCCCGGCCTTTTCGAATATGGAGAGGATATAGGCGTCCCCCTCCACAAAGATCTTGATGGCGTCGTACACGGGGAGGATCTCGGAGATGGGCATGAAGAAGTTCATGCTGAAATGGGACGCGGGATTCAGTCCTCGTTCGTTCATGATCAGGGTGATCTTGGTGGACCCGCGAACATCCGCCTTGAGGACCACATGGCTGGTGATGCCCGCCTCCCGATTTTCCTCCTCTTCCGGGAGCAGGAGTTCGTAGAGCGTGCGGTTGATACGGGACATCTCGATGATATTTTCCTTGTCCAGGAGGTTCACGCGATCCATCAGTGCGGTCATGAGATGGTGGTTCCTCAGGTCTCGATGGTAGCGGGAGAAATCCTTCAAAAAGCGGATCAGATAGCGCCTTCTGCCGTCTCCGTTCATACCTTCGATAGCATCCGCCCTGTCCAAGAGGGGATTGAGGTTCGTGCCGGGGTAGAAACGCTTCACCTGGTCGGCAAGCCTCCTTCGTTCCTTGGGGTCCAGGAGGAAATTCTGCATCTGGCGGGGATTGAGGGTGGAGGCGTACTGGGGGATGAGGGGCACCATTTCATAGGAGGCAACAAAAATGTCGAGAAGCCCCGGTTTTTCGAATTTCTCGTAGACAAGCCCGAAGAGCCTCTTCTGTGCCTTTATCTGCCCCTTTTTGTACTGGAGGGTGTCCCTGAGCTCCTTCTTCTTCTTGATCTCCTTGCATTCCTCCTTGGTGGTGAAGTAATCGAAGAGCGTCCCGATGTTGGCCTCATGGGATATCCATCCATCAATCTTCGCCTGATATTCCGCGCAGGCTGCATCTATCTCTCCCTTGACGGAGAGATATTTCTTTTCCCTCTCCTCCAGCTTCTTCGAGACGTGCTCGATCCTTGAGGAGAGCGCCTGCATCCGGCGATCCCTGTTCCATTTGAACAGGAATCCCCTTTTGTTCGTCAGCCGCTCCCGCTTCGCATGAAGGAGGTTTGTGCGTGCCTTCAGCTCTGAAAGGTTCTTCTCCAGGCCGATCATTTCCGGCCGCCTCTTCAGCGCCGCCTTGAGTATCCTGTTATCACCGTCCAGCTCACGGAAAAGATCGACCACCAGATCGCGCAGCACCTCATAGCGATCCGCATCCTCTTCCCGGTCGCCTAAAAAGACGTATTTTTCGAATAACACCTTTTCATCGTTGACATTGGTGGCATAGAGGAGCGGGTTGAAGAAGACCTCGTGGGGACAAGCCCACTGGTCTCCAAAGAGGGACTCGAGCATCTTGTCCAATTCCGCCTTGTACAGCCAGTGGATGGATTCCGCGAGTTCACCGACGGTCTCCTTGAAAAGGGTGTTTCTGAGTTTTTTTGTATCCCCCACCTTCTGAACGGTGTTTGATACGCTTTCCGTGGTAAACCCATAGCGGTTTTCCTGATATTTGACGTAATCCTCGATATAGGTTATCAGGGAGACAAATTGCTCCTCGAATGCCTGCATGATGAATTTGATGAAGGCGATGTTGGTCAGGAGGAAGAGATCGAAGTTTTGCTGGCTGTTTGCCTGCTTGAGCACATTTTTGAGGATCTCGCTGCAGATCCTCTTGAATTCCTCCTTCTCGGACTGCTTCGTCTCCTTCTTGTCCAGATCCACGAGATCGGACGTATTGGTCTTTTCGGCAAGGATGCGCTTGATGAGATTTGTGGTGGCCTGCTGAAGCCTCGGGCTTATAAGGACATCGTGACGCACGTTGTCCACGCCCGGCATGAGGTGATCAAGCTTGATCTCCACCCTGTAACTCTGCAAGGGGAATGAACTCAGGAGGGGGATGGACCCGTTTTTCCTAAAAGGATTCAGCATGGCAGCTCATCGCCTCCCCTTTGCCGTGTCTTTGCAGGTAATATCCTCTCTCCCGTTCCAAAAAAACAAGGAATTATTGCCGAGGATTCAGGTTGCGGTGATCATCCGTACAGGGCCGAAAAAATATACCCTTATCAATGTAATTACTTTTCGGCCATTGCAGGGCGCCTCATCGATTCGCCATGATGACACGGGAGGGAAGCCGGGGTGGATAAATCATTCACGCTCCCTGCCGAGGTCGTCCTCTATGCCGTACCGCTCCATCTTGTTTCGCAGGGTGTTGCGGTTGATGCCGAGCAGCGAGGCCGCCTGGACCTTGTTGCCGCCGGTGAGTCGAACGGCCCGCTCGATCATTTCCCTTTCAAGCAGTGAGATGATGTCAATGTTCGGATTTTCCTTGATAGCCCTTATAATCAATTTAAATAGTTGGTCGAGCAGGGGTCCCATGGCATTTTCGATGTCCTCGCCGACGCATTCCGGGGTCCCGGATACGGCCCGTATCTGCTCGGGGAGGTGCTCCGTGAGGATCTCGTTTCCCTTGCAGAGCACCAAGGCCCTCTTGATGGCATTTTCCAGTTCCCTGATATTCCCCGGCCATCGGTAGTTGGTGAGGGTTTCCAGCGCCTCCCGGCTTATGCCGAGGACCTCCTTGCGCAGTTCCCTGGTAAACCGGGACAGAAAATAGGCCACCAGGTGCGGGATGTCCTCCCTCCTCTCGCGGAGCGGGGGGAGGTGTATGGTCACCACGTTCAACCGGTAGTACAGGTCCTCCCTGAACCATCCCTCCGTCACCCCCGATTCCAGGTTTTTGTTGGTCGCGGCGAGCAGGCGCACATCCACCCGGATGGTTTCGCTGCCCCCCAGTCTTTGGATCTCCCCCTCCTGGATGAAACGAAGGATCTTTGCCTGGACATGGATCGGCATGTCCCCGATCTCGTCAAGGAAGATCGTGCCGGTATGCGCCTGCTCGAATCTGCCGATCCTCCGGTGCTCGGCGCCGGTGTATGCCCCCCGCTCATGGCCGAACAGCTCGCTCTCCAGGAGGTTTTCCGGGATGGCGGCGCAATTGATGGAGAGGAAGGGACGGGTGTTGCGCAGGCTGTGGTTGTAGATGGCCCGGGCAACCAGTTCCTTTCCGGTGCCGCTCTCACCCGTGATCAGCACGTTGACCTCTTTTCCCGCGATCTGCCCGATGGTCTTATAGACCTCCTGCATGGTGGTCGAATCCCCGATTATGCTCTCCCCCTCCCATTGAGCGGTCTGAAAGCTCACCGGATTCCGAATCGACTGGGCCACCTGGAGGGCCTTGTCGATGGTTGCCCACATGGTGTTGATATCGAATGGCTTCTGCAGGTAATCGAATGCCCCCAGCTTCATGGCCCGGATGGCCCGTTCGGTGGTGCCGTGAGCGGTGACCATGATGACGGTCAGGTGCGGGAAGTCCTTCTTGATGGCCTCCAGGAGGTCCAGTCCGGAGACGCCGGGCATGACGATGTCGATCAGGGCGACATCGGGCGACGCCCCCTGATTCAGCAACTCGAGTGCCTCGCGGCCGTTTCGGGCGGTTATGGTCTGAAAGCCCCGTTCTTCGATCATCCGCTTTAAGGAGTAGCGTACCCCTCGATCATCATCCACGATCAATATGGTCTCAGACATGGGTCAACCCCTCTCGGAATATGCCAGCGGCAAGGTGATGGTGAACGTGGTCCCCTCCCCTTCCATGCTTTTCACATGGATCGTGCCATGGTGTGCCTGTATGATCCTCTTGGCGATGGAGAGGCCCAGGCCGATGCCCTCCTCCTTGGTGGTGAAAAACGGCTCGAAGAGTCGCTGTTTGACCGGTTCGGAAATGCCCGGCCCGTGGTCCCGAAAGGATATGCGCACGTGATCATCCGTGACCGCGACGGCAATGGAGAGTGTCCCCCCGTCGGACATGGCCTGCATGGCATTGAGGGTCATATTGAGGAACACCTGCTTCACCTGGTCCCGGTCTGCGCAAATGGTCGGTGAGTCACGGAGGTCCGTTTCTATTCGGATGTCGTGTTCCTTCAGCTCGTGAGAGATCAGGAGGAGGGTTTCCTCGATGAGCCCGGCTATGTCCACCTGTTCCATGGCCGGCTGCCTCGGCCGGGCAAAATCGAGGAATTGCATGATTATCTGGTTGATCCGCTCGATTTCGTTCTCGATGACCGCGATATCCTCCTTCCGCATATCACCGGGGGAAAGCCGTTCCTTCAGGGAATGGATGAGGATTCGAATGCTGGTCAAGGGATTGCGTATCTCATGGGCCACGCCGGCGGAAAGCTGGCCCAGGGCGGAGAGGCGGCTCGATTGAATCAACTGCTCCTGTGTCTTCCTGAGGTCGTCCGTTGCATGCCTCACCCGTTCTTCCAATTCCTCGTTGAATTGCTTCAGCTCACTGTAGAGCTGCGCATTCTCGATGGCGAGCCCTGCCTGGCCGGCAAAGGTGACCAGGGATTCCACCTTTTCCTGGGTGATGATCTTGTCGCGGTAGATATAATCGGCGGAAATGGCCCCCATGATCCGGTCCTTCCCCTGGAGGGGGACCGCCACAAAGGATTTGAGGTTAAAGATCCGTTTGAGCTCGACATTGACCCGGGGATCGTTCATGGCATCCTGGATGATGTAGGGTTTTTTTTCTGCAACCACCCGGGCGATGAGGCTTCGTTTCGTATCGAGGGGCAGGGTGATCATCGGGACGATGTCCTGGTCGATCCCCACCGCCATCCTGCATTCAAGGATACGATCCTTTTCGTTCACCAGGTAGAGCCGTGCCCGGTCGAATCCGATGCAGTGGGTGACCCCCTCGAGGATGAGGTGCAGTATGTCATCCAGGTTCAGGCTGTGCATGGAACGGCTGATCGCGTGGAGCACGGAGAGCTCCCTGACCCGTTTCAATTCGTTGAAGATGAGGTCCTGTTTCCGCTGAAATTCGTCAAACAGGGGATAGGAGCTCATCATGTGCTCGCTCGAGTCCAGTCCCCGGATCTCCTCTTCGACGGAGACCCGCAGGCCGATGACCCGGTCGATGCCATAGAACACCGCAAGGGCCACCCCGAAGCTCCATGCGCATACCACCAGGACACCCAGGGACTGTATCGCCAGGGGGCGTATGCCCCCCCCGAAGAAGAGCCCTCTGTAAGGTATCCCGAGGCAGTTCATGCTGAATTCCTCCTGGGCAAAGAGGGCCACCGCCAGCGTCCCCCACACCCCGTTGGTTCCGTGCACGGAGATGGCGCCCACCGCGTCGTCCAGGTTGAATCGTTCCAGGAGCCTCATGGAAAGCGCCAGGATGATCCCTGCCGAAGCCCCGATGGCCAGGGAGGAAACGGGTCCCACCAGGGCCGATGTCGCCGTGCTGGTGACCAGGCCGGCAAGCACGCCGTTCAGGGTCATTCCCACATCGGGCTTTCCCCTGATCCACCATGTATAGAGCATGACGGCAAGGGAACCGCTCACGCCGGAGAGGATGGTGTTGACGGCGATGAATGCGATACCGGGATTGGTCCCCGAGAGCACGCTTCCGGTATTGAATCCGAACCAGCCGAGCCACATGATGAACATCCCCAGCGCTGCAAGGGGAATGTTGTGGCCGGGTATGGGAAGGGATTTGCCCTTCCGGTCGAATCTCCCTATCCTGGGGCCGAGCACCACGATCCCCGCCAGGGACACCCAGCCGCCCAGGGAATGCACCACCGAGGAGCCGGCGAAATCCATCATGCCGATACGGGAAAGCCACCCGCCCCCCCATATCCAGTGCCCGACGACCGGGTAAATCAAGGCGCTGACAATGAGGCTGTAGATGAGGTAGCCGACGAATTTCGTCCTCTCCGCCATGGCCCCGGAGACGATGGTGGCGGCGGTGCCGGCAAAGACCACCTGGAAGATGAGGTTGGCGAACAGCCGGTTGTTGACGGTGCCCCCCTGCATGATGTGGCTGAGGAAGAAATCGGAAGCTCCGAACAACCCGCGGAAGCTGGTGCCGAACATCAGGCCGTACCCCAGAAAGAGAAACACGACGGAGCCCACGGTAAAGTCGGAGAGGTTCTTCATGACGATGTTGCCCGCATTCTTTGCCCTGGTGAACCCGATCTCGATGAGGGTGAAACCGGCCTGCATGAAGAAGATGAGGAGGGAGGCGACGAGGAGCCAGATGATATCCAGTGCCTGGGCGTTTACGGTGATGGCCTTGACGTGCTCCGGGGTGAACCCGGTTTCAGGCCGGGCCGCGCAGGGGATGCACAGGAGGATCACAAGGGCGACGATGACGGCGCTGCAGCGCCGGGGGAAATCTATCGCCCCGTTGTTCCTGAGAATTCTCTGCACATCGTTATCCATATTTTTCTAAAACCACGGGATTTTCAGTATGCATAGAGCTTTCCATAGGGCCGGTGGGTAAACGGCATGAGCTTCGAAAACGGGCCCGCAAGGATCTCCTCCGGATCGAGTGAGAAAACCTGCGCATATTCCTGGATGGCACGCCTCAGTGCGGCCCGGTCCTCCTCCTCCAGGGGAAATGCCTTCACCTCCCTGCCCAATTGGTGCTCCTCCACGCTTCCCCGCAGGTAGATACTACCCCCATGCATACCGGTTCCACAATAGCTTCCGGCAATGGGCCTCTGCGGATCACCGTCGAGGCCGAGCAGGATGATCGTTCCGCCCGCCATGTACTCGCCCAGGAAGTCCTGGGCCACCCCTCCCGCGATGATGACGGGGTGGAGGTCCTTGTATGCCTTCATGTGGATGCCCACCCGGTATCCCACGTCACCGCGGATGAATATCTTCCCGCCGCGCATTGCATACCCGATGATATCACCGGCATGCCCGTGTATCAAGATCTTCCCGGCGTTCATGGTGTTGCCGAGCGCATCCTGGGCATTGCCGAATACCTCGATGGTGGGGCCGTCCATGAAGGCGCCCAGGTCGTTCCCCGGCGTGCCGTTGACGGTGATGCGGATATCCCCGGACAGGCCGTCACCGATGTACCGCTGTCCGTTCACCTGTTCCAGCACCACCTCCCCCATGCCCACGGCCAGGGCCTTCCGTATCCATTCGTTCAACGCCCGGTAGTGGACCCCCTTTGCGTTGATCCTCATACTCTCTCCCCTTTTGCGGATGCCGGTGGTGGTCATACCTCTATCCCCTGTCCGACGACGATGTGTTTACGATATTCCCTGGGCAGGGAGAGCAGCCCGAAATCTTCCTTGAGGAGGAGGCCCTTGAACGAGGAGATGTCCACCTTGTCCCTGATGAGCCCGGTATAGATACCGGCCCGGTCGATCCTTCCGATCATGATCACCCCGATGATCCGGTTTTTTTCAATGACGATCTTTTTGTACACGGAATCCTCGTCACTCGCATATTGGAGCACCTCTATGCCCTTTCGCCGTTTCTCGTCCGGCAGTAGGGAGGGATCGGTCAATCCGACCGAAATGGTGGGAATGCCGGCAAGTTCGATCGAATTCATGGCCATGCATCCCTCGTAGATGCGCCCTGCGCCTGCCATGTTCCAGCCGGCGATCCTCCCCTGCCTTGACGCATTGGGGAGAATCGCAATCGGTCTTCGGATATTGTTGATGCAATCGCTGCACTCGATGACGTCACCCGCGGCATAGATGTCCGCCACGCTGGTCATCAGGTGCTGATCCACCAGGATCCCCTTGTCCGTGGCGATCGCCGTGCCCTTGACCAGGTCCAGCCGTGGGCGCACACCAATGGCCATGATCACCGCATCGCAGTCGATGAGCTTGTTCTCCTTGAGCACTACGGTCCCCACCCTTCCCTTCTCCCCTTCGCGGATCTCCTGAACGGTGTTCCGGGTGATGATGGTGCAGCCGCTGTTGTTCAGGGCGCGCTCGATCATCCGTGAGGCGGTGAGGTCAAAGGTGGCGCTCAGTATGCGGTCGGCAAGCTCCACGATGACCACCTTGATGGAGCGGGCGAGGAGCGCCTCGGTGACCTTGAGTCCGATAAGCCCGCCCCCCACCACGACCACCCGCTTTACGTCGTGATCCGCGATGAATTGCTTCAGGCACAGGGAGTCATCGAGCGTGGTGAAGGTGAAGGTCCCCTGGAGGTCCCGTCCGGGGGTCTCCGGTATAATGGGGGTCCCGCCGGTGGCGATGAGCAGTTTTTCGAACCGCACCCTGGCGCCGTCGTCCAGCACCACCGTCCTTTTCCCGGTATCCAGCGTGACCACCCTCCTTCCCAGCATGGTCCGCACCCTGCGATCCGCATGGAAGGAGGCCGGTCTGTACAGCATCCCCTCGTCGCCCACCTTGTCGCACAGGTAATAGGTGATCAGGGGACGGGAGTAGATGGGGTGTTCCTCGTCGCTGATAATGAGGATGTCCCCTTCGCTGTCCCTTTCCCGAATCCCCTCCACTGCGTTGATGGCGGCGATGGAATTTCCGATGATGACATAGCGTGCGCCGGGCATGATTTTACTCCTCATAGACGATGGCCTCGTTGGGACAATGCAGTACGCACACCGGTGTTGTCTCTCCGTTGCACAGGTCGCATTTGGAGGCGACCTTTTTCCCCTCGGTGTTTCGGGCAATGACCCCGAACGGGCAGACCATGATGCACATCCAGCACCCCACGCACCGCTCCTCGTCGCAGATGACCGCGCCGGTCTTCGGGTCCCGGTGCATGGCGCCGGTCATGCAGGCATCCAGGCAGGGGGCGTCCTCGCAGTGACGGCACTGGAGGGCAAAGGACTGGTATCCCTTCTGCTCGATCACCAGTCGGGGCTGCGCCTTGGGGTACTCCCCCTTGTAGGCCTTGATGATCTCCTTTGATTTTGAATGCTGGACCAGGCAGTGGATCTCGCACAGCCTGCATCCCATGCAATATTCCTCGTGAATGGCGATCTTCTTCATACTTCATTCCCCCTTATGGGTCGATCACCAGGGCTCGCCCGCCGGCTTTATACCCAGGAGCCTCAGGTCGGTTGCGGAAAGCCCGATGCCCCGCAATGCCTCCCTGTTTCCCCGCAGGGACTCTATGGCATTGATCCCCATGCCCCCCAGCATCTCCTTGATCTCCAGTGACCATGCGCGCAGCAGGTTGAGGAGCCTGCGCGCGCCGATGTTCGGGTTGAGACGCTTGGTGAGATAGGGGTCCTGGGTGGCGATGCCCCAGTTGCATTTTCCTGTGTAGCACTTCTGGCACACGTGACATCCCATGGCCACCAGGGCGGCGGTGCCGATATACACGGCGTCCGCCCCCAGGGCGATGGCCTTGATGATGTCCCCGCTGTTGCGGAAGCCGCCCGCTACGAGCACGGACGCCTGGTTTCGGATGCCTTCCTCCCGCAGGCGCGTGTCCACCGCGGCGATGGCGAGCTCGATGGGGATGCCCACGTTGTTCCGGATAACGGTGGGGGCGGCCCCGGTTCCTCCCCGCAGGCCGTCGATGGTGACGAAATCCGCCCCTGCGCGGACAATCCCCGTGGCGATGGGCGCCACATTGTGAACGGCCGAGATCTTCACCCCGACCGGTTTTTTGTATTGGGTGGCCTCCTTGAGGGCGTAGATGAGCTGGCTCAGGTCCTCGATGGAATAGATATCGTGGTGGGGGGCAGGGGAAATGGCATCCGACCCCTCCGGTATCATGCGGGTGCGGCTGATCTCCACGTCAACCTTCTCACCGGGAAGGTGCCCGCCGATGCCGGGTTTCGCCCCCTGGCCGATCTTGATCTCGATGGCGGCGCCGGCATTGAGGTATTCGGCATGCACCCCGAACCTGCCGGAGGCGACCTGCACGATGGTGTGGCCCCCGTATTTGTAGAGTTCCTTGTGCAATCCCCCCTCGCCGGTATTGTAGAAGGTACCGAACTCAGCGGCCGCCTTGGAAAGCGCCCGGCATGCATTCAGGCTTATGGACCCGTACGACATGGCGGAGAAAAGGATGGGGGTCTCCAGGACCAGTTGTCCGCCCGGCGCGCCCTTGAACTCGAACCTGCCCTCCTTCCCGCGGGTGATCTCCAGGCTGTCCGGTTTGCGGCCGATGTAGGTCCGCAGTTCCATGGGCTCCCTGAGGGGATCGATGGAGGGGTTGGTCACCTGCGATGCATTGAGGAGGATGTGATCCCAGTAAATGGGGTAGGGCCGGTCGCACCCCATGCCGGTGAGCAGGACGCCCCCGGTGTCCGCCTGCCTGGTGATGCCGAGGATGACATCCTGCTGCCAGTTGGTGTTGGTCCGCACATCCGAGGGATTCTTTCGTATGACGAGGGCGTCGGTGGGGCAGAAGCTCTCGCAGAAATGGCAGCCCACGCATTTGGTGGAATCGGTGGTCACCTGCTGGGTGTCCGGATCGAACCGATGGGCGTCGAAGGCGCACATCCGGCAGCATACCTGGCAGTTGATGCACCGGTCGCGATCACGGTCCACCACAAAGTCCGATGTCAGGGGCACCTTGGCCATCACGCCGCCTCGCTTTGCTTCAGCCGGGCGAACACCGGCTCCCCTGCCTTGGGCATCCATACGCTGTCCGGCTGGGGACAGATCTCCCTGATGGCCGATTCCTCGGAGGCGATATACACCAAATCCCCGTGCCTGGCCGCCACCAGGGGGCGCAATTTCACCCGGTCGTTCAGGCCGATCATGGTGTGCGCATTGGCCGCTATCACCGCAAAGGGGCCGTTAATGAGCGCGGATGCATAGACGATACGCAGGCTCCGGTACAGCTCCCGTTCTTCATCGGGCATCCGCTCAATGTCATCCCAGAAGGGGGCGGAAAAGACCCGTGCCAGAATCTCGAAGGGAAGCCCGTGTTTTCGGTGGATGAGATCGAACAGGTAGGTGATGACCTCGGTGTCGGTGTAGAAGGCGCAGTTGTATCCGAAATTCTCCAGATAGCGGCGATTGATGCCGTACGAGGATATCTCCCCGTTGTGCACCACCGACCAGTCCAGGAGGCCGAAGGGATGGGCACCTCCCCACCAGGCCACGCTGTTGGTGGGAAACCTTCCATGGGCGGTCCACAGGTATCCCTTGTACCTGTCCAGGCAATAGAATTCGCCGATGTCCTCGGGGTACCCCACCCCCTTGAAGATCCCCATGTCCTTACCGCTGGAGACCACGAAGGCGTTGGGTATGCGGCTGTTCACGAACATCACCGATTGGACCACCAGGTCCTCCTCGGAGGGGAGATGCAGTTGCGCCAGCACCTCCTCCTTGGGCTCCAGGAAATATTTCCAGAGCAGGGGGATGTTCCCTATGGCCTCGACCTTCTTGAATGGGATGGGGCCGTCGTGGATGATGGTGTAGTATTTGCGAAGATATGCCTCCGCCTCCTGCTTTGCCCCTTCCTCGTCGTATATCACGTGAAATGCATAGTATTTGGCCATCTCCGGATAGATCCCGTAGGCGGCGAACCCCCCTCCCATGCCGTTTGACCGGTCGTGCATGAGGGCGATGGATTCGATGACGGAGCTTCCGCTGAACCGCCTTCCCGATTCATCCATGATGCCGGATACCGCGCATCCGCCCGGCACATGATAGTCCCGGTCGCCGAGATATGACAGGTTGTTCATAAGCGATAGTGTCATTGTTCCGTGATTCCCAGTTTCTTGATCTTTGAATGCAGTGTGTTCCGGTTGATGCCCAGGATCTTTGCCGCCCGGAGCTTGTTTCCGCCGGTTTTCACCAGTATGTGCTCGATCAGTATCCGTTCCGTCTTCTCGATGACAAACCGGTAGACCCCCTCCTTTCCGGCACCGAAGCAGGATGTCTCAAGGTCCGCTATGGCGGCCTGCAAAAAGTCGGTTCCGAGGGGGTATGTATTCCTGTTTCGTGTCATTGTTCTCCATAATCCATCACTATAGCATACATTGCCGCGTTTTTTCTAAGATTTTTTGTGTTTGTGTACCATTTCCCTCTGCCTTGCAATATATTCATAGTACATTGGATATGCGCGATTCCCTTTGCTTCCGTCAGCATCGGCGCATTGCGCAACTGCTTAAAAAGTAAGCAATTTCACATACTAAAACGCATCCTTCCTGTCTTGTCGCTCATGAAGGGGCACAAAACCCTCCCGGAATCCGGGAGGGTTTTGTGCCCTTGTACACCATCCTACAAAATGGGCAACAGGTTTTCTATCTCATAGCGGGTCAACTGGATACGGTAATCCTCCCACTCATTCTTCTTCAAGGTCACAAATCGGCTGAATACGTGGTCACCCAGGGCTTCCTTCATGAGCTGGCTCGCCTCGGTGAGCGAGATCGCCTCCCCGAGGCTGTCGGGCAGGGATTCAACGCCTGCATCCTTTCGCTCCTGAGGCGAGAGATGGTAGAGATTCTTCTCCATCGGCTTGGGCAGTTCGTATCCCTTTTCGATGCCCTGGAGCCCTGCATGAAGTATAGCGGCGAAGGTCAGATAGGGATTGCATGCAGGATCGGGACACCGCAATTCGCACCGGGTTGCCATCTCCATCCCGGGGTGATACATGGGAACGCGTATCAGGGCGGAGCGGTTTCGCCGTGACCAGGCAATGTACACCGGGGCCTCGTAGCCTGGGACCAATCGCTTGTAGGAGTTGACCCATTGGGCGAATACCGCCGACATCTCCCTGGCATGGCTGAGCTGCCCCGCGATGAATCCCTTCGCCTCCGGACTCAGGTGATATTGATCCTCGGGATCAAAGAAGGCATTCTTCTTTCCCCTGAACAGGGACTGATGTGTGTGCATGCCGCTTCCATTCTGACGGAAGAGCGGCTTCGGCATGAATGTGGCGTAACATCCGTATTTCTGCGCGATCTCCTTGACCACGATGCGGTAGGTGATGACATTGTCCGCCATGGTCAGGGCATCGGTAAAGCGCATATCGATCTCGTGCTGTGAGGGTCCCACCTCGTGGTGGCTGTACTCGATGGGAATCCCCATGTTCTCCAGGGCCAATACGGTGTCCCTTCGAAGGTCGCTTGCAACATCCAGCGTGGTGAGATCGAAATAACCGCCCCTGTCCAGGACCTCGGTCCCCTGATCATTCTTGAAATAGAAATACTCCAGTTCAGGCCCGACGTAGTAGTGATCGAAACCCATGTCCTTTGCCCGCTGCAGTGCCCGCTTCAGTACGTACCGGGGGTCTCCTTCGTAGGGCTTTCTGTCCGGGGTAAGGATGTCGCAGATCATGCGTGCCACTGCCTTTTCGTTGGGCCTCCAGGGAAGCACATTGAAGGTGCCGGGGTCCGGCATGGCAATCATGTCGCTCTCTTCGATGGACTGATAGCCGGTGATCGAAGAGCCGTCGAAACCCATGCCCTTTTCCAGTGCCCCCTCCAATTCACCCTCGGTGATCGCAAAGCTCTTCACCTGCCCCAGTATGTCAGTGAACCACAAACGTATGAATTTGACATCCTTATCCTTGACGATCTTCAGGATATCCTCTTTTGTTTTGGTAGCCATTCTGCTCCTCCTTTCCCTTTATTGGATGCCGTTATGACGAGAACCGTTCGTTACTTATTCTCTTGATATGGTCGAGACACTCCTCCAGCATGTGGAATTTGTCCCGGACAGCTTGCGAGGTGGGATCGATCTCCCACAGGGACCATATCTCGTCCAGGACATTCAGGGCCTTCTCAGTAAGTCCCTCGATAAGCCTCGCGGGGTGAGTCGTCGTGTCGTGCCCGTTGTCTCTCTTTGTCCGTCCCATAGTATTATCCGCCCTTTCCGGGTGCCGCCGGTGCACCGGATTCGTTCCCTGCTATGTGCCGGCGTTTATCCTTCGATTGCCCTGCCTGACTATTCCGCAACTTTGATGCCCGGGGATGCGATGCTCACAATATTTTTATTATCAAGGAGTTAGCGTGTAATGTACCGATTTTTGGGATGCGCAAAAAATGGGCATTTCACGGAGGCGGCAGGGTGAAAGGGATGCGTTTTCGAAGGATTCCCTTTCACTATCATGGACTTAGAAATCGTGTCACAATTTTGGCGCCTGCCACAATTTTGGCACCCGTTATTCCAGTGATAAGAGGAAGGACGATCCCGGCCATCCCGCCCCATAAAGGGATTGGTGATGGCGAAGCGATCCGCGTGGAGAGCGCTTCGCCAAGCTCGTCGGTGTCAATCCGTCCGCCAGGGTGCATGAAGAAAAAAGTCACCGCCAAGGGATGCCGTTTGTATGCCTGCCAGATATTGTGCGTATGCCAAAAAGCAGTCAATGGAATTATTTGCTTTTAAAACAGGAAGATAACAGGAATCGCGCGTTATTCCCGGGTGAATCCTGTCACTTTCGTACCGGGCGATGGAGGCTCAAAAAAAGAAATTTGGCTCCGTAACTCCTTGTTAATACGTATTTTTATCCTTGCCAGACCCTTTTCGTCCGTTTGGCACAGGACTTGTTCTCTACTCCATCATAAGGGTCATGACCACACCCGTTTTTCTCGCAGGAGGAGAACGCCGAATCCTTTTATCTCATTATTAGGGAGGGATGACAATGCGTCATACACGATACCGTACATTCAGATGGTTGTGCCTGGCGGGAGCGCTCACGCTCTGTATCGGCCTGTGCCTGGCCGGCGCGGCATTCGCCGAACAGGGGGGGGCCGCTGCGGGCACCTCCGGGATCGACACCCTGTGGGTGCTCCTTGCCGCCTTTATGGTCTTTCTCATGCAGGCGGGTTTCGGGATGCTGGAGGCCGGATTGATCAGAACGAAGAATACCTGTAACGTCCTGATGAACAATTTCCTTGACTTTTGCATGGCCTCCACCGCCTTTTACCTGTTCGGATACGCAATAATGTTCGGAAAGGGCAATGGTTTTATCGGGCTTAGCGGATGGGCGATGGTGAATGCCACCCACGAGGGGAGCATCCCCTTGGAGGCCGCCTGGTTGTTTCACGCCGTATTCTGCGGGGCTGCGGCGACCATCGTTGCCGGCGGCATCGCGGAGAGGATGAAATTCAAGGCATACCTGATGTATTCCTTTCTCATTTCCGCCACCGTGTATCCGATAATCGGCCACTGGATCTGGGGCGGAGGGTGGCTTGCCCGGCTCGGGTTTGCGGATTTCGCCGGCTCCACCGTAGTCCATGCGGTGGGCGGTACTGCGGCCCTGGTGGGAACGGTCATCGTGGGCCCACGGATCGGCAAGTTCAACAAGGATGGGTCCGCCAATGCCATCGAGGGGCATTCCATGGCCCTCGCCTCGCTTGGCGCCCTGATACTCTGGTTTTGCTGGTTCGGGTTCAACCCAGGATCGACCCTGAGTGTGGGCGATGGGAGCTTCATGGCCCGGGTGGCCATGACCACCAATCTGGCAGCCGCTGCCGGCGCCCTTTCCGCCATGTTTTTTGCCTGGTTTCTGTTCGGAAAGCCGGACCTGACCATGGCAATGAACGGCGCCCTTGCCGGCCTGGTGGCCATCACCGCGCCGTGCGCCTATGTCATGCCCCACGAGGCCATGATTATCGGGGTGATCGGCGGGATCATCGTCGTCCTGGGGACCATGTTCCTCGACAGGATCCATATCGACGACCCGGTCGGTGCAGTACCCGTGCACTGCATGAACGGGGTGTGGGGTACGATCGCCGTCGGCATCTTCGGACGTCAAGGCTTCGGCGGACTGGCCAGGAGCGGATTGCTCCACGGCGGTGGATTTGCCCTGCTCGGCATCCAGGTGCTTGGGACCCTCTCGGCGGTGATATTCGTGATTGTTGCGATGACCGTTATCTTCAAAGGTATTGATGCCATAGTCGGTCTGAGGGTTTCCCGCGACGAGGAGCTGAAGGGGCTCGACCTGAGCCAGCACGGCATGGACGCGTATGCCGGGTTTCAGATCTTTACAACCAAATAGGGATGCATGAGGAGAAAGGCCATGAAACTGATTATTGCCTATATTCAGCCGCATAAGCTGAGTGATGTAAAGCAGGCGCTGTATGCCGCAGAGGTGCACAAGATGTCCGTGACCAACGCACTCGGCTGCGGCCAGCAGAAGGGATACACCGAAACCTATCGCGGTGTGGCCATAGAGGTGAACCTGCTCAAGAAGGTGCGCCTCGAGATCGCCGTAAACGAGGATTTCGTCAAACCAACCATCGATGCGATTGTGCAGGGGGCACGGACCGGTGAGATCGGCGACGGAAAGATCTTTGTGCTCGATCTCGAGGAGTGCATACAGATACGGACCGGTGATACGGGGAATAAGGCGATAGGGTAGGTATCGATCGAAGGGATGGGGCGATTCCATGAGGATTGCACTGAGCCAGGCAAACACCACGGTGGGGGATATCCGGTCAAATGCCCGGAAGATCATCGCCTCCATGGAGGAGGCACGGCAGAAGCGGGCCGACCTCGTTGTATTCCCGGAACTTGTTCTCTGCGGCTATCCCCCGGAGGACCTCCTGCTGCGGCCGGGCTTCATAAGGGAGTGCCAGGAGGCGCTTTCATCCCTCATCACGGCATCCGAGGGGATTGCCGCCCTTGTCGGCCTCCCCCACCTGCGTGACGGCACAGTATACAATGCAGCCGCCCTTATCCACAGGGGGACCCTGGTGGATGTCTACCACAAGGTGGAACTGCCGAACTACGGGGTATTTGACGAAAGACGATATTTTCACCCAGGCGAATCGCCCCTTTTTTTCTGCATGGAAGGGACCCTTTGCATGGTGACCATCTGCGAAGACATCTGGATCTCTCATGGTCCGGTGGAACAGAGCGCTCGGGAAAATCACGCCCAGGTCATCCTGAACCTCTCTTCCTCTCCGTTTCATGCGGGGAAATTCTCCGTGCGGCAGGGGGTTATAGCCCGATTTGCCGCCCATACCGGGGCCCTCGTCTGCCATACCAATATGGTAGGCGGCCAGGATGAGCTTGTCTTTGATGGCGGGAGCTTTATCACCAATTCCGCAGGGGAGACGGCGGCATCCGCACGACGCTTTGCAGAGGACCTCCTGATAGTCGACATGGGGCCCCTGCTGAACGTATCGGCCTCCCCGGCGTATCCCCCGTCACGGGCAAGGGCGGGGATATACCTGCTTCAGACCGAAGAGCATGCAGATCGGGGGTCATTTCCGGCGGTCACCGCACCGGAGTTGGGAAGGCTTGAGGAGATCCATCAGGCACTCCTCCTGGGTACGCGGGACTACGTGGTTAAAAACGGCTTTGAGAAGGTGGTGGTGGGATTGAGCGGGGGGATCGATTCCGCGCTGACCGTTGCCATTGCTGTAGAGGCATTGGGAAGGGAGCGGGTTGTCGCCGTGACCATGCCCTCCGAATATACCTCGAAGGATACCTTTGCCGATGCCGGGCAGGTGGCATCGAATCTCGGGATACCCCTTCTCGTCGTGCCCATTGACGGCATTTTTTCCTCATACCGTGAGGCCCTCAGGGGGCATTTCGGTCCCGGCAGGCCGGGCATCGAGTATGAAAACATCCAGGCACGGATACGGGGAACCATTCTCATGGCCTTGTCCAACCGGTTTGGATGGCTGGTATTGACCACGGGCAACAAGAGTGAGATCGCGGTCGGCTACTGCACGCTCTATGGTGACATGGCAGGCGGATTTGCAGTAATCAAGGATCTGTCCAAGGGCCTGGTGTATGAAATGGCCCGATATATCAATGAACGTAAGGGACAGAACATTATACCTGAAGGTGTGCTCATGCGCGCGCCCTCCGCGGAGCTGCGCCCTGACCAGAGGGACGAAGACTCCCTTCCTCCCTATGCATTGCTCGATCCCATCCTGAAGGCCTATGTGGAGGATGATATGGCACCGGGGGAAATTGCCGGGATGGGTTTTTTACCGGAGATGGCAAACGAGGTGATTCGCATGGTGGACAGGAGCGAGTACAAGCGCCGGCAGGCGCCGCCGGGTATAAAGATCACGCCCAAGGCATTCGGCAAGGACCGGCGCCTTCCCATAACAAATCGCTACGCACGGTGATTCATGTATCGCGTCCTTCTCTTCATGGGAAGGTGTCTAAATGCAAAGGGGGCGCTCCGCAAGGAGCGCCCCCTCATGTGCATTAATCAATCACGCTCAGGCGATCACAGCCTGTTGGCCACAAAGGTGCCCTGTTCGGAAATCAGCGCGGTTGAGAGGTTGATGACCTCGTAGGTGCCCTCCATGGTTGTACCGTTTACCGTGGCAACCATGGTGACATCATAGATCATGGTGCCGGTCACGCTGGTGGTGACCGTACTGTTTATGGTTAGGACATTTCCATCAACCGTGCCCACCACATAGGCCCCGTATTTGAGGATCTTGTTGAGCAGGAATACGGCGGTGCCCGTAACGTCGCTATCCGCCTGGGCAAGGGTCATGCTCAATTCCCCGGTGATGACCCCGCCGGCGAGAAAGGAGCTTGTCCAGGTGCCGGCCCAGGTGCCTGACACATCAGCGGGGACAGCGGCTGCATAATAGAATGCCGCTGCAGTATACGGATTTGCAAAGGGATTCACAAAGCTATTCGCAAACGAACTCGCAAAGGGGCTTGAAAATGAGCTCACAAAGGGATTCGCATAGGAACTGGCAAAGGGACTCCCAAAGGGAATGAGGCTGCCTGCGACACGTGCCTGCGGGTAGTATGCTGTCCTGCTGAAGGAGTTGAACCCACTATAAAGGGAAAACGGATTGTAGATCGACGCATAGGGATTGATCACATTGGAAAAGGATGGGGCACCGTAGATCGAATTGGAAAATGTCGGCACAAGAGATTGAAAATAGGGTGGAATGACGGAAAGCTGGCCAAAGGCCGGTGTCCATCCCACCATGGAGATACAGAAAAAAACAAGACTGAGTAATCCACCATAGAGCATGTGGCGGCTGGTTCTTTTTCCGAGGCATGTACGTAACACGTTCTTCCCCCCTTCTACTTCCTGACGGTATGTTTCTAAAACCCACTCCAATCGGTTCTTAATGAATATGCGATGCGACTATCACCTCTTTCTTCAACCGGAACCGCCCTTGAAGCACGGACGATCCCACAATGTCCGGTTACTGGTTCTCAATTGAATATCGTAAGCATGCATGTTTATATGCAGAATCAATACCAGACTCGACAGCAAGAATATTCATTATAATTTATCTAAGCATGGTTTGATTATTATTTAATTGCTATAATTTTTTTTCATTGAATAGTAATTATGCATTTTGATGCATAGTTATAAATAACATGAAATTATAGTTATAATAATAAAATTTATGAAGATTATTGCGAGTATGGTAGTATTATTCCCGCACGATTACATTTGTGCATAACAGCGGCATAAAGGAGGGGAAAACACAAAGGGCCACCTGAAAGTGCTCAGGTGGCCCTTTGTATGAAGAATATCAGATAACGGGTGTAGAGAGGGTGAGGTTAAAGTTTCCGTAATCGATTTCCAGCTTCGCCAGATCCTGCACGGTGTAGGTCCCCGTCATGGTGGTGGGACTGCTCATGGTGCAGTTGAGCTGTATGGAGTACGGGTAGAGCAATGCCGTCGTGGTGATGAGAAGCGTCGTTGTCGGGATGAGGCTGGAGCTTTGACCGGTGAGGGTAAAGACTGTTCCACCTGCATAGGCGCCGCTTACGGCTGCCGGTATGGAATTGGTCAGCTTGTTGAGGATCAGATTGACCTCGCCCGAAAGGGTTGCGGTGACGCTATTTTCAACAAGGGTAAGGTTCATGATCCCCGCATTGAGTTTTATGAGGCTGATCCAGGTCCCTGTCCAGGTCCCTGCCTGCTCCGCGGCGACAATGGGTGCTGCGGGTGTGGTCGGACTGGTGACCCCGAGGGCTGAGAGGAGGTTGAGGCCTCCGCCCAGGCCACCTAAGCCGCCGAGGCCCCCTAAACCGCTAAGGCCGTAGAGGCCGCCGAGGCCATAAAGACCACCCATGCCATAGAGCCCACCGAGGCCATAAAGAGAGCCCATACCGTACATGCCGAGGCCGTAGCTGCTGCCGAGGCCATAAAGACCACCCATGCCATATAGGCCTCCAAGGCCATACAGACTGCTGAGGCCGTACATACCTCCCATTCCATAGAGTCCGCCAATTCCATATCTTCCATAGAGTCCGCCGAGTCCACTGAGTCCGCTGAGTCCATAGAGTCCGCTGAGTCCGCTGAGTCCATAGAGCCCGCTGAGGCCATAGGTACCTCCAAGCCCATAGAGTCCCAGTCCTCCATATATTCCCCCTCCCAGTAAACCGAATCCTCCAGGCCCGTAATAGGTCTTGACTGCCTGGGTGTTGCTGATTGAAACCATCAACATCATCACTGCGCAGAGAACGATCAGCATTCCACGCCATGGAATGCCGGACGATAGTGCACCCAAAAACCTTGACATCGCTAACCTCCGTAACATTTTGTAAATGAAAACCAGGATCTATGAGCTACCTGTTATTCGCACACATCCCGTCGCCCTGCCACACGAGTCCTGTGTGATCGCGGGTTACCCTTGATAAGAATAGCAACTTGGATACCAATGACGAGGGCGGGACAAAATGGCAGCTCGACAATATAACTTATTGTTTTAAATCGTAATATAATCTTGCTTTAGCCGGGTATGTCCGGAGGCGGGTCATAAAAATAACGTAGCCCATGGGTAGAAAATATGTCCCGTCGATGCGGCATCCGCCTCTGTAAAGTTTTCAGGGCCACATGTCGATTAAAAAGATGAGGGATTATAACCTCACAGGAGAAAAATATGCCGGCAACAACGATGGAAACCTTGGTAGCATGCGAACCGCATAGGATTTTGGTCATCGACGACGATTTTGCCATCCGTTTATCCCTTCAGATACTTCTCAGGAAACACGGGTACGAGGTCTGGACCGCGGAGGATGCCCTTTCCGCCTTTCAGGACCTGGATCGCATCAAACCGCAATTGATCATCCTTGATATACGCCTCCCCGCGATCGACGGAATCGACTTTTTGCACATCATACAGAATAAAAAGATACCCGCGAAGGTGATCTTTATAAGCGCGTATGATGACATGGATTTTGACAAGGCCTTTTATATGGGGGCGTACGACTACATTAAAAAACCCTTCCAGGCGGAGCAGATCATAAACGCAGTGACCAGGGCCCTCAATTGCTGACGACAATTTTCGCTCATTTGACTTTTAAGCACCGCAAAGATAAATCCAATTACGTCTATTCAAACTCAAAAATAAATTTAAAGAATAATTAAAAATGGAAGAAATATTAAGCGGACTTATAATTGTTATAGCTTGGATAGCAGGTTGTTTATAGATGTCATATAAATTTTAGCTTGCTTTCTTGTTAGGCAGAGGAAAGAAAGGAGACCATGATGCAAAAGCTTTTGATTTTACTCGTCGCATTTGGGCTGTACCTATTTTATTGCTATTGTCTTAAGCTGATATGCGATCGTACCGGAAAGGAGCCCGGAATCCTCATCTGGATTCCCCTCCTGCAGACCTTTCCCCTTCTACGGGCTGCCGATTTATCATATTGGACATTCCTCCTCATGTTGGTGCCGGTTGTACAGATTATCCCAATAATCAAGATGTGGGCGAGGATACTCAAGACGATGGGGAGAAATCCGTGGTTGCAGATCCTCCTTTACCTAGTGATACCGGCGTTTTTCCTTCTTCCCTATCTTGCGTTTGCCGGCAATGGTAAAAATGCTGAAATGAGTCCTTCCCTGGAGGGTGAAATCGCGTCTGCTGCGGCAGCCGAATAAAAGAGCTATCAGCTCTTCTGCCTAACAAACCATGTCGGCCTGGGGACGTTCAATAAGTCCTCCAGGCCGACTTTCTTCCCACCGACATCATGTCATTGTACCTATCCAACACATCCCACCTTATCTGCCGGCCATGATCCGGAGAGCACCATGCGTAGTGAACGCTCTTAAATACATAATGAGCTGGTAATTCTTTTAAAGGGCATTGGATAATTACGAAAATTAAAAGGGCCTGCCCGTCGAGCGGGGTAACCATGTCTGCCCGCGTAGCGGGCAGACGGGATACAATGGGCAGTGCTGTCGGCCCTGGTGCGGATTTACAGCACGGGACAGGTCTGGTATAGTAATCGGGTATGTGGGTACAGGTAAAGGGGGCAGCATGAAAGCAGATCTCTGCCGCAGGATCATGTCCATCCGGGCACCGGGCACGGATCCGTCACGGAATCCCTCTGGGCGAAGGGGATTTCTGTGGGCATATCTCTTTGTGATAGCGACATTATGCCTTGCGCTGTCCCTTTCGGCGTGTGCGCCGACGATGCATCTGCAGGATTCCGCGAGGACCGGGAATCTTGTGCCCAATCCGGAATTTCGGGAGGACCGGGATGGTGACGGCTGCCCTGACGGCTGGAGCCACGGAGCACCACTGGGTGGTGATTGGACCCCCAGCCGTTTCGGTAGCGGAGAGTTTCGGGGCTCCGGCACAACGGCGCTATGGGTCGAAGGGGGAAATGACCGGCGGGGTGAGTGGTATTGCACCATTTCGGGCATCGAGCCGGAAACGGACTATATGCTTACCTTCTGGGCGTATCGCCCGGTGTTTTTGAACAAGATATACCCGGAGGTGGAGATCATGGGAAGGTCCGTTCGCCTGGATAACCACTGCACCGCCCGGGGATGGCAATACTTCCGGATACCCCTTCGCTCGGCCCGCGGGATGCGCACCACCACCCTTTCGTTCATCAATCCCTATCCCCTGCGGTTCTATTTTCATCACCCCTGCCTGATCGAGATGGACAGTACCGTGAAACCGCTCTCCCCCCTTCGGGCAATCCCGATCCCCGTGGGGGATTTTTTCCCCATCGGGATTTACGGCGCACGCATTGAGGGATTACCGGAGATCCGGGCCGCAGGGTTCAACACGGTCCTTGTTTCTCCCGGTGAAGAGATGGTCGCCGCGGCCCATAAGGCGGGATTAAAGGTGGTGCTCTCCCTATGTTCGGACGGGGATCACTCGCGTACGGTGCGGAAATTCCGCGACCATCCTGCCCTTCTTGCCTGGTATGTCGCGGATGAGCCGGAGCTGAAATCCATCACCCCTGAAATGCTCAGAACGCGTGTGGATCAATTGTCGGCCTGGGACAGCACCCATCCCACCTGCATGGCGGTGGTCCGGCCCCGGTTCGTGGAACAATTCAGGGACGCATGTCATATCGTCATGCTTGATCAGTATCCGATACCGAGCCAGCCGCTCACCTGGCTGAGCGACAGCCTGGACGAGGCACGCCAAGAGGTGGGGATGGAGCGGATATGGGCGGTGATCCAGGCATTCGGAGGGGATGAGTACGCTGCCCAGGGATGGCCGGTATTCCCCACATACGATGAAATGCGCTCCCTGGCCTATCTGGCGATTGTTCATGAAGCCCGGGGGTTGTTCTTTTTTTCCCACCGGTCCGCACGTGCGGAGGGGGACCGATGGGGAACCCTGGTGCGGGTGGTCGATGAACTGCGCCGGCTCTCCGGATGGCTTACCCTATCCTCGATGCACAGCGGGCTTTCCCTCACCATACGGTCACCCTTTACGGCGGATGCCGGGGGGAATCCAGCGGTTCACTACCAATGGAAGGTCATGGGGGATGAGGGTCTCCTGATCATGGTGAACACCATCGATAAGGAGGTGGAAATCAGCCTGGATGGGCTGCCCCCGCATATCACCTGGGCTGCGGTGCTCTTCGAGGACCGGAAGGTTGCGCTCAGGGAGGGAAACCTGCGGGATATGTTCGGGCCCCATCAGACCCATGTTTACCGCATCGAGGGGCTCACACCGACATCTCCCTAAGCGGTTGGCCAGACTTGCGATAGTGTGTAAGCCTTGTCAATCGGTTTTTTTCCTGACGTAGTGCCGAATAGAGTGTCAGCTCGGGAAGGGTGGGGGTGCGCTCTTCCTACAGTCCCCTGCAGAAGACGCGGAAGTCCATGTCGTGGGCAAAGATGGTGTTGGCCTCTTCGAGGGTTTTGAGGAATGTTTCGTCTATTGCCCCTGTCTGTACCTGATGTATGAGTTCCTTTGCCCAGGACAGATGCCTGACCGTACGCATCTCCGAATAGCGCACTGCCTGCCCCGTTTGAATCAGGAACCCCCAGTCGCTGCTTTGGGCAAGAAAGAATTCGCGGGAGGCCTGGTTAAGTGCCCTCCTCTCAATCCCCTCGGCATTACGGCGCTCAGACGCGATATTGATCAATCGATCAAGTATCTTGAACAGATGGCGGTGGATCCAGGTATTGGGCTGGTAGGCCCTGCCCTCCAGCCAGGTGGAAAAATAATCCTCGTTGCCCCATGAGGAGATCCCCGGCATCAATCGCTGGTGATGGCGATACTGAAAAAGGTATTCCGAAGGGGTTACCGGCCTGACCGTTGCCTGATCGAAGAGCATCTTGCGAAAGACCATCTCTATCCAGGATGGCCCCTCCTCCCACCAGTGTCCGAAGAGTTCCCCGTCGTATGCGGAGAAGATGAGCGGGCAGCGGTTATACTTCCGGTGAAGGTTGATGGCCTGGAGCCCCCTGAAATAGACAAACTGCCCTGCGTGTTCATTGACGGCCTCCGCGGCCCAGCCGGGATGATAGTACTCCTTTTCATGCAGGGGGAGCTTTTTCCCGGTGACCCGGTGATATTTCAATCCCGTGTTTCGCCTCACATTGGCGGCCTTGAAATAGTCGGGCAGGTAGTCCCAGTCCGCCTCATATCCTACATCCTTGTACCACTCCTTGTAGCGCCCGTCACCCGGATACCCGTGGTCCCTGGACCACACCTGGGATTTTGTCTCCTCGTCGATGCCGAAAACGGCCAAACCGTTCCGGGTGATCACCGGGGCGAAAACATCGAAGAAGGGCCTGGTGTCCGCCTGGCGGATGCCGTGGGTGTTGACCACGGTCCATTTGATCCCCTGTTCGCTTAAATAGGCGTCAAGTCCCGGGCAAAAGGCATTCTCAGGGAGCCACATCCCCCTGGGCCAGCATCCGAACACCCGCTGGTATTGACGGATCGCAATCTGTATCTGTGCCCGTATGGCCTCCGGATAGTGCATATAGAAGGGCAGGATCGCATGGGTGGCAGGGCAGGCACATATCTCGATCTTGCCCATGTTCTGGAAATCACGGAATCCGCGGGTCAGGTCACCTCCGTAGGACTCGAACACCTCCTTTGCCTTGTGGAACCTGGCAAGGGTAATCTCGAGGGTATGACGAAAGGGCTTGCCTTCAGCGTTGGCATATTCCTTCTCCGCAAAACGGATGACCTCGGCGATATGGCGGCGGTATCGATCCTGGAGGAGGGGATCCTGGAACATGCTGATCAGCGGCGGCGACAATGAAAGGGTGAGACGAAAGTCTATCCCTTCCCTGTCCAGGGTCCAGAACATGGACAGCAACTGGCTGTAAACCGCGGTGATGGCCTCAAAGAGCCACTGTTCCTCAAGAGAAACCTCATATTCGGGATGTCGAACGAAGGGGAGGTGGTTGTGGAGCAAAAGCACCCAGTATCCATGCTCGGGAGGCTGATTAAGTGCCCTGCCCTCACGCCATAATTTATACTGGTTGAAGCGCCACCGGTTCTCGCTGACCGGAACCTCAACGGGATGGTATTCACAGCTTATTTCCGTCCACTCCGCATATTTCTCCTCCTTTTCCGGAAAATCCTTTGGCATGCGGAAGCGATTGGACCGGGCAACCACTTCAAAAAAGTTCGTTCCCTTCGCCTTGTAGCCGAGCTCACAAATGTACTCGTGATCCGGGGAAAGCTCTATCCAGTAGTCATTTTTATCGGCGATGTAATCGTCGATCTCGAAATGGTGATTGTAGTTGAATCCATTGAAATCGCCCTGACCGTTTATTTGATACACCCGAAGCACCAGGTGGTTGTTGGAAAGGAAGTCATCCCCGAATGTCTTCCTCAGGTGGTTTTTGGTTCCCTCTCCAACCTCGAAAAGGGTATAGGCGAAACGCGGATCCTTCGGGAGCGCCCAGATATAGGTCTCATTGTAACAGGTGTCCAGAAATGGCTCTTCTTTGAGGATATCGGGATTGGTCATGGATGATGTTTCAGTCACCGGCTACGATTTGTTCTTCAATGTACGGCCCGGCATTGATTGATAGATGGTCTCGATCTTGTGCACAATCGCTTCCCATGTATACTGTTCCTGGATTTCTTCCCAGCCCCTTTGGGCAATCTCGCGTCCCTTGTCCCAATCAAACAGTATCCTCTCCACTCCCCAGACCACGGAATTGGGATTGTCGTAGATGAGTATCCCGTTTTCTTCATGCCGAATAAGTCCGCAGGACCCCGCGTGGGTGGCGACCACCGGCTTCTTGGCACCCCATGAGGCCAATACCTGAAAGGGATTGATGCCCATCCTGCTGGGGACTATCACGATGTCCGCTGCCTGAAAAAGCTCCTCCAATTCGGTTCCCTCTTTATGACCAATCATCCGGATTGCATGCTCGTAGAGGAGGTAGTGGGCCTTGATGCGTACGGTCCACTCGAGATCACCACTCCCCACCATGAGGAAACGGACCTGAGGGGTATTTTTCAGTATTGCAGGAATGGCATCGGCAAGGATATCCGGGCCGAACGTATAGTCGAACCCGCCCACGAAAAGGACGAGCGGGTCAAGCGGCCACAGATCGTATTTCTTTTTAATCTCTCCCGGATCCATGATCCCTTGGAATCTCCGCCAATCGAAAGGCTCATTGATGATGGGAAGCTTGTGATCAGGGATGTCGAAACGGTTCATGATCCCTGTCCGCATCCCCTTATCGAAACAGACGATGCTGTCACTCATCGCAATCAGTTCCTGCTCGGCGGCGCACTGTTGTTCAACGAACTCTCCATCATGCTGGGATGCGGCCTCCTGTTGTTGGAGGGTAAGCACAAATCGGCGGTTCAGACCGTTGTGAAGGTTTTTGACTGCCTTGGCCGGTTGCCAGTTATAACAATGGATTACATCAAAGGGGCTCCCTTTTGCCTCGATCCTTTTGATGCGCTCGAGGATTTTATTGGCAAATACCGTTGCGCCTTTTGCCGGCGACAGGGAATCATCGATTGAAATCCGATGGTAATGGACGCCATCGACGATTTCATGAGTGCCGTCACCCTTCCGGCTGCGGGCAAACACGTGGACTTCGTGGCCGCCCTTCGCCAGTTCGGTTGAAAGTCTCGATATGGAGGAGGATGTCGGCCCATCGGAGACCGCAGGGAGGTGATCCCAGGTGAAGAAGGCGATCCGCTGCTTCTTTTTTACGGCAGACCTGGATTTTTTCCTCTCCGCACCCTTTTTACGAATGATCTTGAAAGTCCCCGGTAACGGTTCCTCCTTGGCGGGTGATTTTATAAGGGTGAGATGGCTGGTATTCGGTCGGTAGCCCCCCCTTTTCTTACTTATGGGGAGCTTGTTGTGGACCGGCTCATGAGTTGAGTTGAACCCCTCTCTCGATTCCTCCATACCCATGATTTCCTCCGGATGATCTTTAAAATTAATAAGTTAAGACGAGCAACGCTGCCGCGCTATTCGATTTTCAGAAAATAGCCCCATAATAATGGTACAGATTTAGAATAAAACAACAGGGGGAAAAAAGCAAATCAATCGTTCCCGATTCAGATTGATTCGCGACCAGTGTGATGAAGGTGAGGCGATAAAATAAGATGGAGCCAGGCGGCCCTTGAAAATCTACAAGGGGATTCATGGAACCAAGGGTAATTACTCCGCGCATAGAAGAAACGGCCATGGAGAAAAGACGTATAACGGTAGTGATTGCGGGCACAGCGGGTTTTTGGGGAGGGGGGGGAATGACAGGAATGCGCGGTGAGAATAGTCTGAAAAAAGATGCAGATTCATAGAGGCGAATGAATCATTATGCACTTTTTCGCGAGGAAGGAGCGGGTTTTATTATATCGATCAAAATAAAATAGTAATGTAAATAGTGTAAAAATATAATTTAAAATAACATAATAAAAATATATTTATATGGCATCAATATTGCTTATTTGACAATAAGGAATTTATGTTAAAGTTGGTTGCAGTTATAGGGGGGGGATATGCAGTACAATCCTCATGGACATCCGGTCCGCACGGGGCGCCTGGGTTTTTGTGCCGCCGGGCACCATCGGTCCAGGTTGAGGATTGTCCTGATCCTCCTGTGCATGCTGACGATCCTCATCATCGTGGATGCAAAGGAGTATGCGCGATGTGACCACATCCATCCCGATGAGATCCTGGATCTGCGCTTCAGTATTCGTTCCGATGCCGAGATTTCGAAAAATCCCGAATTGCACAATGAGTTGCCATCCCATTTCCGTGTCGAGGAATACCAGCCGTCGAGTCTTATTCATGTACCCGTACGGGGATATGTCCCTGTCAAAGAATCCTACGTCTTAACCGCCAAGGAAAGACTCTTCTCATTTCATCGCTACAATTCGTGAATCATCCCCGGTCATCCTGAAAGGGAATACCTTACCCGCGTGTACCTGTATAGAAGTGTACGCGTAACTGTATAGATCTCTATAGGTTGTTTACGTATGTCATGTCTGAAGAACAGGGGGAAAAACGTGAGAGCATTACGAATCCTTAAGGAAAATCGTGCGCATCTGTGTATTCAAACAAACCATGTGTGTGCATTGCTGTGTATCATCCTGTGCCTTTACGGGAGGGCTGCCTTTGGGCAACTGCCTCCTTATGTGCCCTATGTGCAGAGCCCGCTGCCTTGGTTGACGAACCTGGCCATAAATCCCTCCGCCCAGGCGGCGGCATATGCACGGTCCTTCTCTCCCTTTGCCTGGATTAATCCCGCCCTCAGCCTGTATAATCCGTGGACGTCCCTCGGGGGGTATGGGGTGGCTGATCGGCCGTCCTGGTATCCCCAGGCGAGCATCGCCGGCAGCCTCGTTCCCTTTGCGAATACCCTTGCCGGCCCCTTTGCAAATCCCTTTGTAAGCCCCTTTGCGAATCCATATACTGCTGCCGCATTCTACTATGCCGCGGCTGTCACTGCTGACGTATCGGGGACCTGGACAGGGGTGTGGACGAGCACCTACCTGGCCGGAGGTGTCACCACCGGTGATCTGAGCATTACCCTTGCCCAGTCGGGAAGCGCTGTCACCGGTACCGTCGCCTTTTTTCTGAACAAGATTCTGAAATTCGGGGCCGATGTGGCAGGTAGCGTGGACGTGAATACGCTGTCCCTGACCAGCACGGTCATACCGAGTGCGGGGGGTACGAAGAGCTTTGATGTGACTATTTCGGCGACCGTCACCGACACCAGCATGAAGGGGACCTACATCGCCATCAATAATGTTACCGGCAATATTGCCGAAGAGGGGACATTCACCGCAACGAGGCTCTGATGCCCCGGAAGCGTTTATCGATATACGGGGGCATAGAGAATCACTATGCCCCCGTTACCTCTCTCTTCCTATCGTCATCTTCCGGAAGACCGGAAAGGGATATGCCGCGGCGGTGCACTCCCCGATCAAGGGATATCCGTTGAATGCCGCAGCAAGCCCCTTTCTCATGTCGACGAGCCGTTTGCCGGCGTTTATGTGTTTGATTTTTCCCAGGTGTTGATCTATTATTGAGATGAATCGAGGCATGTAGTAAGCCTTTCATCGCAGGTCTCATATGTGCGCCCGTAGCTCAGGGGATAGAGCGCAGCGCTCCGGACGCTGAAGTCGAAGGTTCAAGTCCTTCCGGGCGTACCATTTCTTGTATCGTACGTCATATCCCACATCTTTTGTAACTCATCGACACCACCTGAACCCGGGTTCCCTGCCCTTTTTGTTGGGCTGTCCGGGGAGGTTTTTTTGCCCAGGTACTGAATGGGGCATCTGGTGTGCAATCGCGAAGGGGTGAGGTTCATTTTTGATCAATTGATCATTCCGTTGTGAAGATGGGATTAAGGACATCTTAAGGCGGTCTTCACGCAAAAGATTTGATTTTTGCCCTGATTAGTATTACCAAATTTAAATTCGTAACATTTCTGTCATGATATATGCATACGCTCGATTGAGAGCAACCGGGACCACATACGCGTTATTCCGGCGATTCCAGCTTGAGATCTGCCTGACGGAGTCAATTGCCGCCCGAAAGGTATTGGGAGGGGATGATCAGGAAATGCACAGGTGTGAGAAGGGCCTTGCTTGAGCTTACTGCGTGCTTTCGAAGGTTCAATGGAAG